>JALTFF010000040.1 GCA_027007465.1 bacterium
TATTAGGCACATTAAAGATCTGCATTCCAATATTATAAAGAATCCTCAGCTATTGACATATCATCAAAAAAGATCAACTACATCATAGTTAAATTGCTTTGTTCCGACTTTGTTATATTTAGGAAAATAGTGTTTCTCAGCAAAAAAAGTTAAACTTATTTTCTATATGGTTTTCAACTTTTAAATGACATGATCAGTAGTTTATGATATAATAAAAAAATAGCAGAAAAACAAAGTTTAATTTAATTCTCACAAACTATGTATGACTTTATTACAATTGGAGGAGCTGTCTGCGATGTTTATTTTGATATTGCAAAAGGTAAAATTATAAATAACAAGGAAGATATTCTTGAACAAAAATTGTTTTGCTTTGAATATGGAGCAAAATATAATATTGACAAAAGTATTATCACATTTGGTGGCGGAGCTGCTAATATTGCTGTTGCATTATCTCGTTTAGGTTTTAAAGCAGCGATTATCGCTGCTATTGGAGATGATCAATTTTCAAAAAATATTTTAGAAAATTTTAAAAAAGAAAAAGTTGAAACAGCTTATTGTCAAAAAATTAAAAATGAAAAATCTGGAATGTCTTTAATAATTACTCTTCCAAGAACTAAAGATCGCATTATTTTTTCAGCTAGAAATTCTAATGATTATTTAATGATTAAATCAAAACAATTAACTGCTCTTAAAAAAGCAAAATCCATTTACTTAACTTCTTTAACTTGTAAAAAATGGCAAGATATTTTTAATAAAGTTTTTAACCTTCGTAAAGAAATTTTTTGGAATCCAGGACACATGCAATTGCATTTTGGTATTGATAAATTAAAAAAATATTTAGTTAAAACAAAGGTTTTTATTGTTAACCAAGATGAAGCTATTGAATTAATAGTTTCAAATAATCCAAATTTTAAAAATCATAAAAATAAAAATTTAACTAATATTAAAAATTTACTTAAAATAATCAAGAAATATGGCCCAGGAATTGTTGTAATTACGAGTGGGAAAAAAGGCGTAGATGTTTATGATGGAATTAAATTTTACCATTCTAATATTAAAAAAGAAAAAAAGTTAGTTGATGTTGCAGGTGTAGGTGACGCTTTTGGAGCCTCTTTTGCAGCTGGTTTAAAGATTTATAATAATAACATAAAAAAAGCAATGGAATTAGGAGTTAAAAACACAGCCTTAGTTGTTGCGCATAGAGGAGCGCAACAAGGTTTGCTAAAATTATAAAATAATAAAAAATGATAGAATTAGAATTTGTTTAAAATATTAACAAAAAAGTGTATTTATTAGAAACAAAATTAATATTCTACATGATATTGCTCACTCTGTCAACATACTAAAAAATTTATCATTCTGAGCGAAGTGAAGAATCCTTTGAACACATTTAAATAAAATGAACTAAATAAGTTTCTAAATAAATATTTAACAAAAAAATAAATATCTGGTATAATAATTAAACCAAGTAAATTACATTGTGGAAAACTTTTAAATTTAATAATAATTATTTTTTTATAACTAAGACTTTAAAAGAATATTATTTTCTTTAAAGCCTTAAAATAATATTTATGCCATTTGTTAAAAAAATAAGAAAATCAGGATCAAATTTTATAGAAAATTTAAACAAAGAAGATGATTATGTTGAACAGATAGATGATGATGATAATTATGTTGAATCAACTAAAACATATGGTAATGATAAGCATAAAAGTGGCTTAATTGAAAAAATTTGCGATTGGATTATTTTTTCAAGTATTTTCTTAATATTTTTTGGATTTCCATTGTTTTTTACAGGTCAAACAGCAGCTGGCATTGGATTTGAAAAGACATTTTTTGTTTTTGCGCTCTTGTTGTTAGGTTTAATAGCTTGGGTAACAAAGGGGTTAATTGCTGGAAAATTACTAATAAAACGCACACCAATTGATATTCCATTACTCATTTTATTAACAGCTTATTTATTGTCAACTATCTTTTCAGTAGATAAAATTACTTCTTTAATAGGTCCTTATGGAAGTCCTGCAAAAGGGTTTGCAATTATTACTGGGTTAGCTTTATTTTATTGGTTATTAGTAAATAATTTAAGCGCTAAAAAAATTAAATGGTTCTTTTTAGCCCTTGTTTCTTCTTCTTGCTTAGTAATAATTTATTCATTGCTTCAACTAATTGGTGTTTTTATTCTTCCTATAAACTTTACAAAAACATCTATTTTCAATACTATTGGAAGTTCTACTTCTTTGTCGTTTTTTATCTCTTCAGTTATACCTATATTGATTATAGCTTCTGCAGGAGCTTCAATAATTTTTCCTAAAATACTAAATAAGAGAATTATTCTTGTTTCTATTAAGACATTTATAATTTACATTCTTTTATTAGCTGTTCTCTTATTGGCTATTTTAAATAACTTTACTTTTTGGCCAGCTATTTTAGTAGGAGTAATAATGTTACTTATGTTTGGGTTAGCTAAAATTATTGAATTCTCAAGGGTTGACACTACTATTCCTATTACAATCTTTTTATTGTTAATCTTATTCATTGTTTTAGGAAATGTTAATTTAATCAAGGTTAAACTACCAACAGAAATTGGACTTTCTAAAAAATTCTCCTGGCAAATTGCAAAAAACACTATTAAAGCTAATCCAATATTAGGAACAGGACCAGGCACATTTGTTTATGACTTTTCTAAATTCAAAGATAAATCATTGAATAATACTAATTTTTGGAATGTTAAATTTAACTCTCCATCTGGTTTTCTATTTGAGTTGACTGCTACAACAGGAGCTTTGGGCTTATTATCAGCTTTAATAGTTATTTTAATTATTTTAAGCTTTGACTTCTTAGCTATTATTAAAACAAAGGAAAAAGAAATTCAACCAATATTATTAGCTTTTTATTCATCATTAATAATTTTAGGAATTGATGGAGCACTTTATTCTTTTAGCAATACAATAATCTTATTAACTATAATAATAGCTTTTTTAACGACAGCAATTGCTTCATATATTTACCAAGAAGAACCTAGTATTATAAAGCTTTCACTTAGGACCTCTCCAAAGTATGCATTAGCATTAGCTTCTATATTTTTGTTTGTGAGTGCCTCTGTTGTTGTTTTAATAGTTATGGCTGGAAAAATGTATTGGGCAGATCATTATGCATTAA
>JALTFF010000041.1 GCA_027007465.1 bacterium
GGTCTGTGATATTTTTTGTGGCTCAGGAACAGCGCTTGTTGAAAGCAAATTATTAGGAAGAAACGTTTATGGTATTGACTTAAATCCGTTGGCTGTTTTCTTAGCTCGAGTAAAAACCACACCGATAGATCCAAACAAATTAACAAGTGAATTTATAAAATTACTTACTAAAATACAAAAAATAAAAAAAGTTGAAAAACCAACATTTAAAAACATTGAATTTTGGTTCAAAGATAGTGTTATTATTGAATTAACCAAAATAAAAAGGGCAATTAACACTATAACGGATAGAAAAATTAGAGATTTCTTTTTAGTTGCCTTTAGTGAAGTTGTGCGAAAATCTTCAAATTCAAAAAATGGTGAATTTAAATTAGTAAGAATAAAAGGTGAGAAATTAGAAAATTTTAATCCTAATGTTTTAGAACTGTTTAAACAAAAAGTTGAGGAAAACATTGGTGGGATGAAAGATTTTTATAATGACGCAGATAAAAAAAGTTGGGCAAAGGTTATTTATGGTGATTCATCCAAAGATAATAGTATCAAAAAAGAGTCAATAGATTGTATTATAACTTCTCCACCGTATGGAGACAGTAGAACAACTGTAGCTTATGGGCAATTTTCTAGACTTTCAGCGCAATGGATTGATTTGTTTGAAGAACCAAACGAAGCTTCTGGAGTTGATAATATTTTACTGGGTGGCAAGACAATAGACAAACTAACACATAAATTACCATCAAAATACTTATCTGATTCTTTAGATAAAATAGCAAAAAAAGATGAAAAAAGAGCACGAGAAGTTTTAAGTTTCAATATTGGACTTAACGAATCATTAAAACAAGCCTACAAGATATTAAAAAATGGAGGATACTTTTGCATAGTCATAGGAAACCGGCAAGTAAAGCAAGTGCGCATCCCAACAGATTTTATCATTGCCGAATTAGCGCAGGAAATAGGTTTTACATATGAAGATGTTTTTGTGCGAAACATACCAGAAAAAAGAATGCCGATTAAAAACTCACCTACAAATATAGCTGGAGAATTAGAAGAAACGATGAATAAAGAAAGTATTATAATTTTAAGAAAAAATTAAATTAAGCGAGTTTTATTCTTAAATGCTTCATATAATTTATTAATCTTGACTCTAAAACCAGTACCGTGATTTCTAACACTTCCATTAGAGCGATAGTACATCCTAAAATCAACAACGATTGCATCTTTTTTTACCATCTTTTTGAATTTTTCAAAATCAAAATCAGTTAGAAGATACGCTTCATTAAAATGAAAATATTCGTCACCATCAAGCATTTTTCTTTCAGCTTTAACATAAACTAGTGCTGGTAATTTAGCATGAAATTTGCTTGAGATACTTTCCATATCCCAATAAATATTTAATTTTCTGTTTTTACCAATCACTCTAATTTTATCTTTTTCAACAGAAAGTTTTAAGCCTTGATTA
The DNA here is from genome assembly GCA_027007465.1 of bacterium. Classification (GTDB taxonomy): domain Bacteria; phylum Patescibacteriota; class Patescibacteriia; order Patescibacteriales; family JALTFF01; genus JALTFF01. Next base: position 1,457 of record JALTFF010000041.1, read on the forward strand.
TTGTACTTCTTGCAAGAAAGAGTGCTGTGTAATTCTTTTGAACGACCATTGTCCCTTTTCGAATATCCAAAACCGTCCAACAATGTTCTGTCTCTATCTCCACCTTTTGGCAGTGGCTCTAATGTAAATAATGTCAACATAGAGGTAGCATCTTTTCTATATGCTTTAAGTTCTGCTATGCCGTCTATGTCTGGAAATGGAATGTTATTTTCCTTTATTCCAAGCATATCTTCCAATGTCTTACCAATACCAGTATCTCCTTTACGATGTGTTTTAATAAACCCCATATTCTTGATAGCTTGTAGTTTCTTTTTTAAATCTTGTAAATTCATAGTTGATTATTTTAGAAAAAATGAAATGTCTTTTTTATAGATCTTCGCTAATTCCTTAAGTTGAACAACATCAATCCTACATTGTCCTGACTCAATCTTTGAAATATACGATTGAGTTTTTTTAAGAAGTTTTGCAACTTCTTCTTGATCCAAACCTGCCTCAATCCGAGCTTTTTTTAATTGCTGGACAATGTGTTTATGCTCATTTGTGTAAATCGTCTTATTCATAGATTTTGAAATTTTGTAATTATATGTTATATTCCATAATGTAATATGCCAAACTGGAATATGAAAGTTATTAACAATAATAGTGGCGAAAGCAAAACTAAAAAATTTCCTTTCAATTTTCCTGCCCGCTGGCAGGCAAGTTGCGGCTTCCCCCCCCCTACACCCCCGCCGTTTTTTGGGAAGGTAAGGAAATTTTTAGTTTTGTGTGTGCGACCAGAGGGAGCGCGCCCGAAGCGCAGTGAGAATGATTCACGTGTTTTGTTGGTGCGAGCGAGACAATAACACGGTTTTGCTCATGCTGATGTTTAATTCTTTTTTGTTTTTCATAAAAGGTTTGAGTGAAGTGCACAATTTTACCGCAAAATAAAACTTCGCGCTTTCTGAGCGCGAAGTTTTATTTTGCGGAGAGACTGGGATTTGAACCCAGGGTAGCCTTACGGTTACAACGGTTTTCGAGACCGTCCCCTTCAACCAGGCTCAGGCATCTCTCCATAATGAAAAATTTGTGTTAAATTAGTATTTCTTTTGTTCTCTAAACTAAATTTTTTCTGTAAATAATTTTTTTACCATAAAAGCTTGACAAAATAAATATAGTATGCTATTATATATTGTTATTTCAAAAATAGTCCAATTATAAGAGGCAGGTAAATCTTGCAATCCGTTCCTTACTATTTGTTATAGATTAGTGTGGAACGGGTTGGCATCACAAGCATGGGGATTTGATTTTCGTTTATGCCGGCTTTTAGCTAGCATTACACGAAAATGAATTTCTCTTGCCTGCCCGCTATAATTGGACTATTTTTTTATTGTTTTTTTGATAAATCTATTTTTTTTACTCCAACAAGACAAACTTTTCTCCAAGGCCGATAATGTGAATAAATCTTTCTTTCTCTTATTTTTCCATCAGCATAGATTACCTTATAATTAAAGTAAGCATCAAGGCCATTATGAGCGTGTTCTATGCATTTTTTCTCACCAGGTGATAGTTCTGTTGTTTGTATAAATTTTGTAGGCCCTGGTTTTGTAATATTGTAAACTATTGGCTTGTCAATATTAGTTTCAATTTTTCTGCCATCCTTTGTCCCCCATAAATAAAAATATAAATTTTTACCAATAATTTTTGATTGGATTAAAATATAATTTTTAGTATCATTTATAAATCTAAAATCAGGATGAGGAGAATAAATCGTAGCATCACTACCAGCTGGTTTATAGTATGAAACATTATAAGAATGATTTTGTCTTTCTGTAATTAAAAGACCTGAATTAATAGCTGCCCTAAACATAGTAGTGCCAATTTGACAAAGCCCACCACCATATTCTGGAATAGTTCTGCCTTGTTTTATTACTAATTCAGAAAGGTAATTTGTTTCTTTTCCTATTTCTCCCAAAGCTTTTATTAAAGAAAATTCTTCTTGGGGTTTTATTAAAATACCATTGAGCGTGTTAGCCCCAACTCTAATATTATGTTCTCTATTAGCTGGCGATCCTGCAAAATTAGAGCTTCCTACCCCAATGATTTCTTTAATACCTAAATTATTAATATTATCTGTTGTTATTTCAGGAGCTACAGCTTCAACTGCTAATTCTATGTTAGGATTATGATTTTCTATAAATTTTTTTTGGACTAAATTTATTGTTTTTTCAATGTTTAATTTTTTGCCATCAAGGCTAAGCTGAAATTGAGATACTTTTCCATTTTTAATCTGGAATTTAGCATTTTTAGGCTTTTTATCAATTATTTGACTAATCTGTTTTAAAAATTTAGTTAAATTTTGCTTATTAAGCTTTATTTTTATATTATTATTTAATTTTACTAATTCTAAATAATTTAATATTTGCTTTTTGTTTATTTTCCATTGTTTATTTTGATAATTAAAATTTATAGGGCTAACTTTAAAATAACTATATATTAAAGGTAATTTACTATTAATATCTTTTTTAGTAATTTCAGGAGACTTTGTTTGTAATAGTAATTCTATTTGCCTATTATCCAATTGGCTTAGTTGTTTTTTTAATTGTTTAAGAGCTGTTTTATATCTGAACGATGAACCTAATTTTTCTTCATTGATTATAAATTTATTGCCTGATAATTCAAGTTCAGCTGATTTAGCTGGATTTTCAAATGAACTAAATTTATCTTTTAGATTATATAATATTTCTTTTTCCTTTATTTTATCTTCAATATAAATATGACATTTTTTAACCAAACAATTATATTGTTCAATTAAATTTTTATACCATTTATCTTTTCTTCCTATTTTATACAAATCAACCAAAGCTTTGTCAGTATTAAAATCAACTAATTGATATGATAGATCTGAATTAACACTATCATTTGTTCCTGATATTGTTCTAACATTTTTTTCAAAAGAAAAAGTAAAACCTTGCTCTATGATTTTATCAATTCGTTTTTGAATAATCTCTCTTGCTTGTTTTAATGTCTTACCGCCAAGATATATTTTTCCTAAATAAATACCAGGATATATTTTCTCATAAAAGACTAATCTGTAGCTAATTATTGATATTAAAAATAATAAAAAGAAAGCGAATATAGCAATGAACCATTTTTCTTTAAAGAAGATGTAATATTTTTTCATCAATTTTATTTTTCATAAAACTTTTTGTAAAATTGGGATATTACCTTTTTTGAAATATCTTATAAGCTATTAAAGAATTATTCTTCAAAAGTCTTTAACTTTATTCTTCTTTGCTTTTTGAAGAAATTATTTCATTTAAAATAGCTTTTGCTAACTTTTCACGCTCTCTTTCTTCTTCATAACTATCTAAGATAACAATAGATAGATTTGTATTTATTGTCAGATCTTTATTATTTAGCAACTCTTTGTCTAAAATAATTTTTTGGCCTTCTTTATTATAAAGTATAATCTCATTATCATCAATTTTATTAACTGTTGCTTTAATAAGTTTGTACATAAGATTGATTATTCTCCTTTTACTTGAACTGCAATTTTTTTAGTTTTTTTAGCTTTTGGCAAAATAATTTTTAAAACTCCATCTTTTAAAGTAGCTGTTATTTTCTCTATGATTACTTCTTCTGGCAAAATAATAGAACGTGAAAAATCTCCCCAATAACATTCTTTATAATAATAATTTTCTTCATCTATTTCTTCTTCGCTTTTTCTTGTTCCTCTTATAGTGAGCATATCATTGTTAACAGAAATATCTATATTTTCTGGTTTTACACCTGCTATAGTTGATTTAACAACAATATTGTTTTTATCTTGAAACACATCTAATGATAATTGTCCTTCATCATGATTTTTTAGCCATTCATTATTTTCATTTTCATTTTCATTTTCATTTTCATTTATATCTTTACTTTCATTCTTAGTATTTATCTCTTCATTTTTATTTACTATTACCTTTTCCATTGGCTTTTCATCTTGTTTAATTTCTTTTTCTTTTTTTATTTTCTTTTTAGGTTTTTTTGGCGAGCCCATTAGAGCATTTAAAAAACTCATATATTTTTTTGTTAATAATAATTTTCATTATATTTATATTATATATAAAAAATAAATACAAATCAAGTCTTTGTATATAAGCGACCAAGTCATTATGTTTTATCTTGCAAATCATAATAACTTAGTTGGCAGCCACTCCAAAAGTTAGACACAGAGTCCATTATATGATTTCTTATAAAAGGGAAAAAACAAAGCTATATCAAAAGGATATCCATTGCTCACTTCTAAGCAAAAAATGGAGATTACCATCTGAGTTATTTAGTAAATTTATTTCAAATATTTTTATTTAATTTACTTATATTTTATAATAAAAATATATAATAATTTTATACTCTAATTATTACTGGCAAAACCATTGGCCTTCTTCTTGTTTGATAAAACAAGAAAGCTCCAATGTCATTTCTAACCATATTTTTTATATAATCATCATTAATCGGTGTTGCAATATCATAACTTTTAACAATATCTTTAACTTTCATTCTTGTTTTTTCAATTAGCTCTCTTGATTCTTTCATATAAACAAAACCGCGAGATATGATATCAGGGTTACCAATTATTGAGCCAGTTCTACTTTCAATAGTGGCTATCACAACTATCATTCCGTCAGCTCCCATCATTTTGCGATCCCTTAAAACAATGTTAGAAACATCTCCAACACCTAATCCATCAACCATTACGTAATCAGTATTTTTCTTTTCATTAGTAAGCACGCCTTTTACTGTTTTACCTTTTCGGAAAAATCTAATTACTTGCCCATTGTCAGCTACAAAAATATTCTCTCTTGGAATTCCAACTTGTTCTGCTAATTCTGCATGAGCTCGTAGCATATAATGATTTCCTTCTATTGGCATAAAATATTCAGGCTTTAATAATCGCATCATTAATTTTAAATCTTCTTGCTTACCATGACCTCCAGCATGAACATCCATCATTGTATATTGTATAACCCTAGCCCCTTGCCTTGTTAATATATCTCTTAAATTTTGCACCATTCTTTCATTGCCTGGGACTACTGATGATGAAAAGATTATAGTATCGCCTTGCTTAACCTTAAGAAATCTATGCTCTTTATTAGCTAAACGCATAAGAAAAGCTTTTTCTTCGCCTTGCGCTCCAGTTCCTAAAATTAATACTCTATTATCTGGTAATTTATTAACCTCTCTATCACTTAGCAATATTCTGTTATCAAACTTAAGATAACCAGATTGATGAGCAATTTCAACATTACTATTCATACTTCTTCCTTGAAGATATATTTTACGGTTAAATCTTTTAGCTATGTCAAAAATTTTTTGAACACGGCTTATTTGAGATGCAAAGGTTCCGATTATAACTCTTCCTTGTAATTTTTCAATCAATCTTCCCATTTCATCTCCAATTGTGGATTCAGATATTTGATATCCTGGCTTGGTAGCATCAGTAGAATCAGACATTAGCATTAAGACACCATCGTTTCCAAGTAATGCAATCCTATTTATATCAGCTGGTTTGTCATTGACTGGCGTATAATCAATTTTAAAATCACCAGTATGGATAATTGTTCCTAAATCAGTATGAATAATTACAGCAAAGCAGTCAGGAATAGAATGATTAATCCTAACAAATTCTACATCAAAACAGTTGCCAAATTTTATTTTAGATGTCTCATCAATTAGAATAATATTTAATTCTGGCGCGTTCTTATATTCTTCTTGTCTTTTTCTTATAAGCCCAGCTGTTAAAGCTCCTGTATAAAGAGGTGGGTTTCCGATTCTTTTCATTATATGTGGTATAGCTCCTATATGATCATAATGCCCATGCGTAATAATAACACCTCTAATATTTTTTTCCTTTTCTTTAAGTGAGTCTATGTTAGGAATAATATAATCAATTCCATACATATCTTCTTCTGGAAATTGTAGTCCCATATCAACAATAATAATATCATCTTTATATTCAAAGACAGACATATTTCTTCCAACTTCCTCTAATCCACCTAAAGCATAAACTTTTAAGCTATTTTTATAATCAGCAGAAGACTGTGAAACTGTGATTTTTTGTTTTTGATTTTGGTTAGTTGTTTGATATTTCTTTTTATTAAAAGAAAAACTCTTTTTTTGTGGATACATAAATTAGTCATTAGGCAATTAAAATAAATTATTTTAATTGTTTAATATAATAAATTTTTAAAAAATAAAATAGAGTAATTATAAATAAATTCTTGTGCCGATGATGGGATTTGAACCCATAAGCCCTAAAGCACGCGAACCTGAATCGCGCGTGTTTACCAATTTCACCACATCGGCATAGCAGAATTAGGCTGATGAGTGTTTTAAACTTTAAAAAATAATATCAATTTAATAATTTTACCATTTTAAATTTTTTCTTTCCTTTATATACCAAAATTCAATATTATTAAATCTATCACAAGGTAAAATTATTTTATCAAGATCAATTCCTTTTATTGATTTTTCTACAGCATAAATATAATTTGGTTGATATAAAAATATAGCTGGCAGATCTTTATTTAAAATTTCTTGAAATTTAAAATATTTTTCCTTTCTAATTTTTTCATCAGTTGTCTGCCTAGCTTGCTCTAATAATTTATCTGCATCTTTATTAGAGTAATTTGATAGATTAAAATCTGAACTTGAATGCCAAAAAGGATATGGATCTGGATCTGCTCCAACAATTTCTCCATACAAAAGTATTTGATAGTTTTTTAATTGCACAATTTCTTTATTGACTTCATCTAAATTAATTGTTCTTATATTTGTTTTAACCCCTATTTTATCCCAATATTTTTTAATTTCTTTACTTAATAATATATATTTTCCTTGATTAACTGTCGTAAGCTCAACAGATAATTCTTGTTTAGTTTCTTTCTTATTATCATTAGGGTTTTCAATTTTAGCTTTACGAAATTCTTCTCCTGGTTTTCTTTTCCATTTTGTCTGATCTAATAATCCATTAGCTTTATTAAAGTTATAATTATATTTATTTATTTTATTATCATATCCTGAATAATTAAAAAATATTGGACTATAAATAACTTTTGCAACTCCATCTAAGTTTTTGGAAATTAATTCATTTTTATTAATAGCATAAGCTAATGCCTGCCTTATTTTTGAATCTGTGACAATATTATTTTTGTCCTTTAAATTAAAAAATATGGCTGTATATTGAGGTGGCTGTAAATTATATAGATTTAAATTTTCTTTGTTTTTAATCTCATTAAATAATTTTTTAGATAAATAATTAATTCCATTAACTTTGTGATTTTTTAAAGCTAAGAGAGCTTCTTTATTATTGTCATAAAATTTAAAATTTATTAAATCTATTTTAGCTTTTCTTCCATAATAAGCTTTGTTTCTAGCTAATAAATAAGAAATAATTCTTCCTGATTTATCTTTAACAAATGATTTAAATTTATAAGGCCCACTACCAATAGGTTTGAGATTTAAATCAGCTAAAAAAGCATTTGAGGGCAAAATATTTTGCCATAAATTTTTTGGTAAAATGCCAAATGTAAGTTCTTTAAGAAAAGGGGCGAATGGTTTTTCTAAAATAAATTGAACAGTATAATCATCAAGTTTTTTTATTTTTACTCCTAAAAAATTTTGTCTTAAAGGGCTTTTATAATCTTCATTCTGAATGCTTTTAACTGTAAATACTACATCATCAGCATTAAGTTTATCTCCATTATGCCAAAAAATATTTTGTTTTAGATAAAAAGTATAAGTTTTATTGTCCTGACTTATAGTATAATTTTCAGCTATATCTGGTATTACTTTATTGTCTTTATTTATTTTAATAAGGCTAGAAAAAACAATTCTTGAAATATCCATATCAACATCATTGGTTTGAGCTAATATAGGATTGATATATTTAGGGCCTCCAATTAATGCTTCTGTGTAAGTCCCTCCAGTTGTAGGTGTTAATACAAGATGTTGGTAGTAAAATTTTACACTTAAAAAAGTTAGTGAAAAAATTAAAATTAAGAAAGATGAATAAAAAACTATTTTTTCTCCTTTGCTTAGAACAAGATTTAAATATCTAAGCTGTTTTAGGCTAGGCAAACGTCTTTTTGAAAAAGAATATATCAACTTCTTATTATAATTTTTAAATTTATCTTTTAAAAATAAAGCTTTTAAAATAAATATTTTTTCTTTAATGTAAATATTTATTTTAAAGAGAATTTGCTTTATTTTAGTAGTAATTTGATTCATAAAGAGAACTATTCTTTTTTAGCTATTATATTAGCCTAACCTAACAATACATTTATTATAGCAACAATAAAAAATAAAATAGCTATAATTATTGTGCTAATAAGTAGAAATTTCTCAATTCCTCTTTTTGTCCTATAAACTTCGCCTCCGCCACCAAATGTTCCTGATAATCCACTACCTCTTGATTGGAGTAAAATAACAATTACTAGAAGAATTGACAATATTATCTGTATAATATCTATAATAAAATGTTTCATAAAATTATTTTATAATATAAATCAAATAAGATTTATATAGTTTAATTTTCTAAAGATTCTGGATTAAGCATATATGACCTTGCAGACTCTTTTGTGATTTTTCCTTCAGCATAAAGTCTTTTTAAATCTTGATCCATTGAAGTCATTCCAATATTAGAGCTAGTTTCTATAGATGTTCTAATTTGCGCTATTTTATCTTCTCGTATCATATTAG
>JALTFF010000042.1 GCA_027007465.1 bacterium
GGCATAGCAAACAGATCGCTAATAATAGCGATCAAAGCCAATGTCAATGCAATAATCAAAATTGTTATGCTATTGAAGATATTCATATTATTATTATACGTTTTTAAAATAAAATGTCAAGATGTTGTATAATGCCACTGCTATCCCTGACTTTTAATCAGAAATCTTACCTTGATATAATTTTTAATTTTTACTTCTTCCTGTATGTCAGTCTGCCTGTTAGCATATAGGTAGACAGGAATTCTTAATCAATTTTTACCACATTAGAAATTCAAGTATATTCTATAAAAACTATTTGAAACATTTTCTATTTTTAATGGGGTGAAATTTTTAAATGAAAACATTGAATAAAAAATAAAAATTAAGAATTAAGAATTAATCAAGGAATAGATTTCTGTTTTCACGGGAGTGACAAGCAGAGATTGGAACAATAGGAAAAGTTTCACAGGGGTGAGATCCCTAACTCCTACAAGAGAAATGGAAAATACAAAAAGACCCACCTTTATTAAGGCGGGTCTTTTGCCGATTTGAGCTATCGGGAAACTTTGACCTCTGTTAGTCGAGGTTTAACCTCAACCAACGGTGCTACTTAGATTACTGGGTAAGAAGAGTCTTTCCGGTAATCGGTAAGTTCTTCACTAAGTAACCGTTGATATTAGCACCAGGTGTCGTTCCATCTGTCCAGACCAAATTGCCTGTTGTGCCAGTCAAAGCATCAGATGCAATGTCAAACCGCACGTAATTACCAGAAGTGGTTAAGCCAGAAGTATCCGCTTTCACTACTAATTCATCACTACCACCAGCCGGGACAACAAAGTTGCTCAAAGCAATTTGGTAAGCGTGTCCTGTTGTGTAACCCTTTGGAGTAATAGTCGTAATATTTTCTGCAGCATTTCCATTATTCTTCACACCTGGAGAAACTGTCAAAGTTGTTCCTGAAATTGCCATTATTGTTTGACCAGCTCCGCTAATATCAGTACCTCCTGTAATATCAACTCTCTCACCAATTTGGTATTTCGCTACTTCTGTGGCTGAGTCAACATCTATAGTAGTGGTTGTAGCACCAGCACCAACAGAAATAGCTAAATCTGTTGTTCCTTCATCCAATGCGCTGCCTTTCAAGTTTCCATTCTTGTCGTAGACATAAATACCATCACCACCACTAACAGTTCCGGCAATAGCTGGAGTGAATTGAACAGAATTAACCTGGACTTCATAAGCTGAGTCAGCGGCAACATCAACCGTCAAAACGTTGGTCTTGGCTCCAGCCACTAAGGTGCCAGAAGGTGTAGCACTATCTAACGTTAAAGTTGGAATAGTGCGGCGAACAATTTGTGAGGCGCCTGGAATACCAGTGAAATCAGCCGTTGCAGCATATGCTGTGCTTTCTGTCCCACCGACTAATTGCTTGAAGGAGTAAAGGGCCACCTTAGCATCCGCCCCAGAAGTACCATTGGTTGTCACATCGTTTAAGTCGAGGTAGACACCAACAATCGTTGGAGTATCCTTCTTAGCCACAATGTTTACACCAGTGAAAGGATAAACATAAGAGCTAACAGAAACGGTCCCCGAGACAGTAAATGCTGAGCTGAAAGTTAAAGTCTTTGCCCCTGTATTAATGGAGGAAATTGTCCTAATCTCTGAAGCTGAACTATCAGAAAGCACCAGAATATCACCAACTGTATACTTAGTTGCATCAGCAACAGTTAAAGTGCTTCCAGCAGTTACATTAGATATTGTCTCGTAGGTTGTTAAGACAGGGTAGACCAAACTGGTATCAGGAGTGCCATCGTTGTTAAGGTCTAATTTTGCCCCAACGACAGTATTAACACTATCAGGATTAACTAGTTTAACATTGATGTCCTTAACAGTGATATCAGCGTTGCTGGCTGTAAACTTGTAAGCCGCTGCTTTAACGCCAGAACTATTAGCAACAACTAAAGCTGCATCTGGCCGACTACTATCTAAAGCCACCGCCATCGTGGCTTCTTTTAAAGTAATTGTCTGACCAGTTACTGCCCCTCCATCATAAGCATTGGCTTCAGATTGAGCAGTAGTAGCACTTACATCTAATGAAGTGGTATAGGTAGTATTGGTACTAGCGTCCGAAGAGATGTTAGCATAAATGTTAACTATCATTTGACTATTGGCTGACATTGTGTGGGAAATACTAAATGAGTTAGTTGAGCTTACTTCATCCTTTGGAGTAGTGCTGCTTTTTCCATAAGTAACATAAAGATTTGTAAGCTTGGTAAGATCTCCTCCAGTAATCCCAACTGTGAAACTAGAAATATTTACATCTTCCCCAGCAGCTACGGTGATAATGTAAGAGCCTAACTTATACTTACTAACTCCGGCGATAGTATTTTGGTTGCTATAGCTGGTATTCTTAGCAACCGCTAATGATCCCGTTACGACAGTTAATTGATTAGCAGGTTTATCACCAGAAGGAGCATTTAAGAGTTTTAAGGAATCCATCGCTTGAGCATTCTTATCTCCTTTTACTAGAGTAACAGTGAAATTGCCTGTTAACGTATTACTATTTTCATCTTTGATATCAGCTCGGACTTCAAGTGTTACAGGCTTTCCTGGTTCGACAATTAAGGACGAACCGAGATTGTAAGTTGTTCCACCAGCAGCAATATCTAGAGTACTACCAATCTGGGAACCATTAACATAAAGTCGTCCATTATCTAAACCATCACTATTACTAGTTTTTACTTTTAGACTTTCCACTTTAATTTTCTCTCCGTAAGCAGTCAAAGTGTATTTAGCCACAACTACATTGTTAGCATTTTGAATTACTTGATCGCTTGGAGAATCAGTGGCTTTAACTATAGTCATTGAACCAGAATTAATCTCTCGACTATCAGTGGTAGCTGGTAGACCTGCAGGAATAACAGAGACTCCATACTCATTATCTTCAAGATTAATATCAGCCGAAGTTCTCAAAGAAAATGAATAGGATCTAGAAGAACCACTAACAACATCAGCCTTGACCTCAATAGTCCGATTACCTGTTTCGAGAGTAATTGGATTACTTCCTAAATCAAAAGTTACATAGTAATCATCTCCCATTTGGACTGGACCAGCTACTTTTGTGTTATTAACATACAAATTGAAATTCTGAAGATCATTAGTTGCCACAGATCCAATTTCTCTTAATCGGAGGTATTTCAAATTAACATTGTGATTGCTGATTGTCGCTGTTGACTTCCAAACACTGTAATTAGTCTCACCAGGATTGACAGTTAAATCTGTTCCTGTTGGAGAAGCTGTTCCGAAGGAAACTGTACTTAAATCATTACCATTAGTAATACTCATCAAGTTTCCTTCTATTGGGAAAGTCGCTTTGATTTTAGAAGCATCTGATGTAATATCACTGGCAGCATTAATAGCTACACCAACAATCTTTCCTGAGCTATCATCACTAATATCAGACTTGATCGCAATCACTACACTAGAATTAGCTGGAATAGTAAATAATCCAGCCGCGCTATTAAATGTAGCATAACCAGAGTTAACAGTAGCTGCGTCAGTTAATCGATCATTACCTTTAAATAAATAAACATCACTCAAAGTTGCATCAGTGCTAGCACCTATTCTTTTGATTTTCAGACTAGTAACTTTAACATCTTTTGCGTCACCATTAGTAAAGGTAAGATGAGCTAAATCAGCAATTGCTTGGCCAGCCACAATTGTCGGTGAAGTTGGAGTGTCGCTTGATAAGGCAACAGTTAATCCTGTTCCAGTAGTAGCAGTTTTACCAGCTCCTCCACCTTGTGAAGTATCAATTAAGCTTGACTCAGCTCCGGCTATTTCTTTTCCATCTTTTATTTTAATGGTGCTTGGCGCTGTAATAATGTTTGACCATTGGAATCTATTAGCTGTAAAAGCAGCTTCATCTTTAATTTTTCTCTTTCCAGTGCTATCAACATAATAAACATCAGAAGAACCATCATACTTTATTAAAGAACCAACTGGATAAGTAGTGCCGTCAATTGAATCAGAGCTTACAGTATAATTAGTGAAAAAAGCGTCTGGAACATCAACAACTCTTTTTGCCCAATTGTCTCCATAAAGTTTTTTAGCAGCTTCTTCTGTTGCAATATGCTTTAAAACCCCATTTGGCTCAACAGCATAAACTTTTGGATCTGTTGTAATTTTGACCAATTTTGTACCTGGTCTAATAGTTATATTACTACCTAATGGATATGACTCTAACTCTGATTTAGAAACAGTCACAACACTGGAAAAGTCGCTATACCAACTAAAATATGTTGTTTCATTTGGAAAAACATATCTTTTTCCGTCAGCTCCAAGATAGTAAACAGATGATAAACCATCTTCTTTAATCAAGTCGCCGGCAGAAGCTGCTTTTACGCTCATTGGAATAGCTGCTAATCCCATTGCCCAGGCAGTAACAGCAACTATCATACTTGAAATAAATAATTTTTTTAAATTTGGCATAATCGTTTTTCTTTAAATTTTCTGAGCTTTTTTAAAAAAGAACAGAAAATCTTTTAAATTTTGAAAATATCAGCTTTTATTTTATCGACCTTTAATAATTTTTATTAACATTTACTTATTAAGTAATTGCTAATTTAATTTTTTTAAGCTAATATTTTCATTTTATTAAATAAATTTTTTTATGGATAAATTCCATAAATTAAACAAATGTTTTAATAGATTGGCATTTAGATGGCAATCTATTATCGACCTTTGCATTTATCACATTAAATTGTGATGCCCTGGATTTCCAGGAATTTAACACCTATTTATAGGAGGCAAATTTCTGAAAACCAATTGCTGAACCTTATATAAACAAATATAGAAAGAGCAAAAGAAAATACTAAATACTAAACAAATTACAAACTTTAATATTTTAAATAAACTCTAAAATAAAGTTTGGAACTTGGAAATTGGATATTAATATTATTTACCCTGTAAAAAATAAGTTATTTAAAAACTCTACCTATTAGAAAACCAATATTTTTTAATGGGGTTTAGTTCCATAGAATTTAGAATTTAAATGCAAAACAATAATGGGGCAAGAAACTGTTTAAACAATGTTAACAGGTTAAAGAAGCTGAGCTACTTTCCAAACCTGTCTATAATAAATAATTCCTCTTTACTTTTGGAACAAACCAATAAAGAAAGTCAATTATTTTTTAATTTTCAATAGAGCTTTTTGTTTTTGTGGCATTTGTGTCAATATTAGTTTTGTCTAATAAATCTGGCGTTACACTTGAAGCATTGTTTTCAGAGCTAGTATCAATATCATTAATTTCTTTCTTAGTTGTTGTAGCAATTGATGTAATTGTTGTAGAAGCAGTTGTGCTTGCGTTTTTATCTGTTTTTGCTTGCTCTTCTGTTGTTTTTTGAATTAAATTTTCTAAATCTAATCCTTTTATTTTTTCATTTACTTTTATAAGCGCTGTCATAGCAGTTTTGAAATCTTTTCTTTTAACTAGTTTTTGCACTTCTTTAATATTGTCAGTTAATTTTTCTGGAAGTTTTATTTTATTTTGTTTTATTTGTTGGTTTTGATTATTATTTTGATTATTTGTTTTTTTATTATCTTCTTTTTTAATATTAGTTTTTTGAATATCTTGATTCTTGATTATTTTTGTTAAATGTTTTTCTTTAACAATTTTAGGAGCTTGCTCTACAATATTATTATTATTAATTTTGGCTAATTTATCCTTTACATTATCTAATTCTCTGTTTAAATCATCAATAGCTAAATCTATTTTCTCTTGTTTTTTATTATTTTTTTTATTAGCTATGATTTTATTTACTTCTGACAATCTTTTTTGCGCAAATTTCATTCTTAATTCTATTCTTTTGTTTTTAGGAGCCAATTTTAAATAGATTCTTTCTTTTATTAGCTTAACATTATAAAAAAAATCACCAGGCATTGTATTTTCTGAAGCCTTTACACTTATAATACTACCACTAATAAGAATAAATAGCAATGTCATTATACTATAAATTATTTTCTTTGGCATTATGCGCTGTATAGCATCATATAGTTGAGATAATAGTGATACTTTTAAGTGAATTTCAGAACTTTTTATTTGAGAATACAAAATTTCCTGGTTTTTTTTCTTCCACTCAGACTTTGGTTGAATATTCTTTAATTTTTTTATTAATTTTATAGTATTATTTTTACTAATCATAATTTTTATTATTGTCATCATTATCTAATACTTCCCTTAGAACATTTAAGGCTCTATGGACTAGGACTCGCACATTTCCTTTATCTTTATTTAAAATTTGAGCTATTTCTTTTGTTGACAATTCTTCAATATATTTTAAAATAATTACTTCTTTATATTCTTCTTTAATTTGCTCTAAAGCTTTATTTATTTTTTTTATTTCAAAACTAATATCTATCTTTTCAGATATAGCTTGCTTTGTGTCAGCTATTTTTTCAGAATTATCTAATTCTACTTCTTTAGCTCGCCTGTTTTTTTGGCGATAATAGTCAATAACTCTATTTCTGGCAATAGCATATAAAAATGAACTTAAACTTCTAACTTGCTTTACTTTATTGCTTTGAATATATTGCCAAGCTTTTAAAAAAACATCTGATGTAAGATCTTGACTAATTTCTTTATTACTAGTTTTTAGAAAAATAAAACGATAAATTCTATCTACAAAAAGTTTATATATTTTAATAAATGCTTCTGGGTTTTGTCTTTTTGCCTTAAAAAAAAGATATTTTTCTTTTAATTTATTGTTCATTATATTAAACGAAATAGTTACAAAAGTGTTACAGTAGCCTAATGATTTATGCTATAATTATGATTGAATTTAATGATACTAAAAATTAGTTGTAAAGTCAATAAAAAACATATTGCCTTTTACAAAATAAAATTTAAGATATTTTTAATATAGACTATGGAGCGTATAATATTAGAACATAAAAAACTTTGTTAAATATGACCCCCACTTGCTTAGCCAGCATAAAGAATTTAAGGCTTTGTAATTAATATAACTTTTTCTATAGGCATTATTTGTCTAAAAAAATCTGGACAATTTATTTAAAATTTATGAAAATATGGCAGAAAAAAATCAAAAACAAGTAAAAAATTTAGTTTTTGTTTCTGTTTTACAAGCATCTAATATACTTGGAATATCAGAAAAAACAATTAGAAGGGCAATACAAAGAAATGAAATAAAATATTTTATAAAGAATGAAAGATATAAAATAATTTTTCCATATTTAATAAAGTGGGCATTATCAAAAACAACGATTAAAAATAAATTAGAAAAGAAGGGGATTGGACAGTGGGTTGAAAAATGGAAAATTTAATTTTTTAGTATGTTTAGCAAAATGAGCAATGCTAATTAAGTTTATCTTATTTAGAGCATATTATCTATTGATAAAAGAGCTTTTAAAGTATTTGATTACTATGCTGGAATGACATATTTTAGTGTGTTTATTAAAATGAACAATATTAATTGTGATAAACGTGGTTAGCTGAAAACAAATTATCTTTTTCAATAGATATTGTTTATAATATAATTTTATTTTTGCAGTCTAATAATGTTTAAAATAGAAAATTATTTATATTCTTGACAGAAAATTTTTGTGTGATAAAATATTTTTTGATAAATTATTCTTTTGCATAGGCTATTGAATTAAATAGCTTGTGGATTAGAATAATAAGGTGATTATATATTTTAAAAGCCACCTTTCTATAGGTGGCTTTTAGATATGTGAATTATATTTTCATTTGCCTTAATGCTTTAATCCGTTCTTCAACAGGCGGGTGGGTCATAAATAATTTAGTTAGCCAATTTTTAGATTGTTTTCCTTTAAATGGAGAAGCAATAAATAAATGCGCAGTGGAATTTTTAGCCACACTCATTGGAGTTTGATCATTTGAAATTTTTTCTAAAGCGCTAGCTAGTCCTTCTGGATAGCGAGTTAATAAAGCGCCAGATGCGTCTGCTAAAAATTCTCTTTTTCTTGAAATACTTAATCTTAATAAAGTTGCTGCAATAGGAGCTAAAATAGCTGCTAAAATTCCTATGGTCAACATTATTAAACCACTTGAATTTTCTGAATTTTCTCTTTCTCCTCTAAAAAAACTAATTCTTAAGAAAAAATCAGAAGCAATAGCTATTGTTCCAACCAAAACAACTACTATTGTTCCTAATAGTATATCTTTATTTTTAATATGTGAAAGCTCATGTGAAATTACGCCTTCTAGCTCAACTCTATTTAATTTTTCCAACAAACCTCTTGTTACAACTATTACAGCGTGATTTTTATCTCTTCCAGTTGCAAAAGCGTTTGGCTGGCTTTCATTAATAATATAAATTTTAGGCAGAGGCAAACCAGCTGTAATACAAAGATTTTCAACTAAATTGTATAGTTCTGGATTGTCTTTCTTTTCTACTAATTTTGCTTTACTCATTGATAAAACAATTTTGTCAGAATACCAATAAGATCCAAAACTTGTTAAAATACTTAAAATTACAGATATCCACAAAATTATTGATGATTGCAATAAATAACTAAACAACCATCCTAAGCCAATTATAAATAGTAAAAAACAAGTAATTAATACCAAAGTTTTATAATTATTTGACTCTGCTTTAGTATATAAGGTTGCCATTTTAAAAGTTTACTTCTACTGGTTTTTTATCTTCTGAATTATCTATTTCAAATAAATTCATTTTTTCAAAATGGAATATAGAAGCGATTAAGTTGGCTGGAAAGCTTTCAATTTTAGTGTTTAAATCTCTTACATTGCCATTATAAAATCTTCTGGCTGCTTGAATTTTATCTTCAGTGTCGCGCAATTCTTGTTGTAATTCCAGGAAATTATTAGAAGCTTTTAAATCTGGATAATTTTCAGCAACTGCAAAAAGAGATTTTAAAGTGTTTGTAAGCATATTTTCAGCTTTGCCTTTTTCTTTTAAATTAGAAGCTCCCATTGCATTTGCTCTTGCTTGTGTAATTTTTTCAAAAACCTCTCTTTCATGGCTAGCATATCCCTTTACAGTACTTACTATATTTGGTATTAAATTATATCTTCTTTTTAATTGAACATCAATATCTGCCCAAGCCTCTTTTGTTCTATTTTTTAAAATTACTAATCTGTTATATTCAAATATTATCCATAAAACAAAAACCGTGATTATAGCTAATGTGATATATAAAGTATTCATTTTTTATTATTTTCAAAGTTTAATTTTATTTTTTTTAATTTAAATCGGCCTTTTTATTTATTATACTTAATCTAATAAATATTTCAAGTTAGAGCGTGAAATATAAAAAACTATTTCTGTGGCTAAATTATTATATATCATTTAGTCACTTGCATAGAAGCGCGTAAATAATCTATTACTACTAACGCAGTTGCAGATTTGTTCTCTTTTTTACAATAAGTTTTAATTTTGGTTTAAATAGAATTCTATGGACATTTTTTAGTTTTTATGATATTATATTGACAAAATTAAAATCATTAAAAAACAAGGAGGGCGCAATGGAGAGAATTTTAGTAGTAAGCGAGTTAGATGTTGGTGTTAGCGCTAT
This sequence comes from bacterium, assembly GCA_027007465.1. Taxonomy (GTDB): domain Bacteria; phylum Patescibacteriota; class Patescibacteriia; order Patescibacteriales; family JALTFF01; genus JALTFF01. The sequence goes on from JALTFF010000042.1 coordinate 9,557, forward strand.
TGAGGCATTGGATGGATTAAAAAATGTAGAGATAGAGATTGTCTCTAGCCTTGAAGAGGGAGTTGAGAGAATTAAAAAAAAGAAATATTTAGTCGTTTTCTCAAACCTTGATCTGCCATTAACAAGAATGGCAAAAAAGGCGACTAAATATTCAGGAGGAAAATTAGCCTTAGAATGCGGCAAGAAAGACATTATTCCTATAATAATATTTGAGTATCAGGGATATTCCTTTTCAATATCTCCTGTTTTTCTCTTTAGGAATAATGGATTTTGTATGGTCCCATATTATTCTGAAATAAAAGGCAAATTAAGAGAAGTAGGGACCTGGAAGAAGATTTTTAATAGAACTTTGTTTAATAAAATATAATTTTTAGCCTACAATTTTGGTAAAATGATTTTTTAAGAACCAAATTGTAGGTTTTTTTATTTGTTAATATTTTAATTTATCTTCATACACAGCTGAAATTTTATCTCTAAAATTAAACATTTGAGTTAAAGTTTCCTTAGGTAGTGATTTTATTTTACGATTATCTACATCTACATTTAGTAAAACATCTGCTTGTTGATTGTATGCTGCTTTTTGGCTATTTCCAGTTTTAAGATCAAATGTTATCTTTTTTATGTGTCCCTTATTATTTTTTATTTCAATCCATCCATCTATTCCATATTGATAATCTAAAGGAGATCCAACAGCAGTATAAAAATCAACTCGTTCTATATTTTGGTGGTATTTTTTAGCTATTGGTTCTATTTCTTTTTGAATAAAACTTCTTATTTGAGAAGCTAAAGCTGATTTATTGTTATCAGGCTGATGTTTTTTAACAAATTCAAAGATTTCTTTTTTAGCTTTTTCACGAACAATATTATTTAAGTTAGAACTCGGAACAGGAACCATTTCAAATTTATTTATTTTACAACGACCTAAAATAGATTCCTCACATAAATTACCATCTGAAATCTTTTTTGTATAAGGATTAACCATTCTACCGCCCTTTACAATAAGCCCTCTTTTTTTAGCCATTTCTTCTAAATACTTATGATAAGTCTTTTTTACAATAGGTGTTTCTTTTTTAGGATTGTTGAGTTCAACTATTCTTAAATTATTATTTTTATTATTTAACAATTTAATCGTCATAAAATTTTTTTAATTCTAATGCATAAATAAAAAACATATTTTAACATTACAGAAAGAGGAGTTTAGCTTCATTAACTAAAATGGACTAAGTAGCTTATCTGCTTAGTCCATTTTAAGGGAGCAGGATGCGAACCAGAGTCGCTTTAACTGAGTGAATTTGGGCAAGATGCAAGAAGCTTAATCTATCTACTGATATATTAGTGATGAGCCTTGTTAAAAATACTTTATTTCTATTTCTATTCATTGTTATTAGAATTTATAACAGAGCAAGAATAAAAAAGATTGTCAGAATTCTCCCGCCTGAAGTGAAGTGAAATAATAGATTAATTTCTTTGTTGTTCCTTTTCAATGTATATTCCATATATAATTTCGTCGTTGTTCCTTAAACTTAACCAATTCTTTCACTTTTAAAACTGACTCTGGTTTGAATCCTGCTCCCTTTTCATTTATTTGCCTTTAACTTTAATCTTTATCTTTTTCTCAGAAGTTTTTGCCTGATCTTTTGGCATAGTGATTTTTAATACGCCTTTTTCATAAGTAGCATCAACTTTATCTTCTTTTACTTTTGATGGTAGTTGTATTGCTCTTTCAAACGAACCTTTCTTAATTTCTTTTCTCCAATATCCTTTCTTCTTCTCCTCTGTTTTTTCTTCAGAAGTGCCACTTATGCGTAAAATGCCATCTTTTACTGAAATGTCAACCTTTTCAGGATCAATTCCAGGTAAATTTACCTTAGCAACTATATTTTTTTCTGTTTCATACATATCCATTGCAGGTGTTGTTTGAAATTTAGGCAGAACTGGCAAAAACCAATCTTCATCAGAGAAAAAATGATTAAGCTCATCAAATGGTTTCCAAGGTATGATAGCCATATTTTTAATAGTATTTTTATTATTAATATTCTAATCGACCTTTTTTGTTCTATTAGAAATTTTAAAATAGAAATTTAGAAAAAATAATCATAAATTTCTAATAGAATTTAGAATATTTTTAGATTTTTTAATATTTTTGCCTTGTTGCTCAAAAATTAAATTTCCTTAAACTTTTATTATAATTTTACCAAATATTAATTCACCATTTTAGAAATTTTTAGGAATTTAAAGTATTTGTAGATACTTGAATTTTTTTAAACTGACAAAGCATAAATTTCTAATTGGATTTATAAATTAAGAAAAATAGATTTAAAAAATAGAAATTTATCAGGCAGAGCGAATTTGTCAGATAAAAAAGAAATGAAATCCTTAAAATTGCCTCAATATAAGTTTATAGCTAATGATTCTGGCTCCGGGAGTGGGACTCGAACCCACAACCTAGTGGTTAACAGCCACCCGCTCTGCCAATTGAGCTATCCCGGAATATTAACTATATAAAAATAAATATACAAAATAATAATAGCAAAAAAAATATTGATAGTCAAATAAATGTATAACGCCACCCTAAATTGGACTCCACAGGCATTTTAAGTGGTTTATAACAGATTTATTTTTAAGTTGCGCTTAGAGCAGCTGTTCCTCTTGCCATTGTATCATAAATTATGTTAAAAGCAAAAATATCCATTGCATCTCAATGCCGCTTTTCTTAGAATACCAATATATTTGCAATAAGCCCAGTTAGATAGTAAACATCTAAACTTGGTGAATATGATAAAAAGGCATAGACTCTATGGTCTGATAGAGTCCAATATGTATCTGGCGTTATGAAGATTAGTTTTTTATTTATTAATGTTTTGTCTATCCCAATTATACTGCTTATTTAGACTAAAAAAATAGGGAGAAATTATCTTCTCCCTTTTCTCTTCAAAATTTAAAAAGGTCTTTTTAATTCTATTATGTTTTTCTCTAAGTTTTTCACCTCCTTTGTTATAATTATAGAATATTTTTCTAACCGCTCGGCAAATCCTCCCAAAATAGTGACTTTATTGATCATTTTGTCTCGTATATTATTTATTAGCACTTCTTCTCGCTCAATTAAGAGAGAAATTAACTCTCCCACGCCGCTACAGAATTCTATTTCTTCTCTATTAAATTTTTTTCCTTCAGTAGCATCAATAACAATTACCCCTATGGTTGTTTCTCCAAAAACCAATGGAACATAAAGTATCTGTCTAACATCCTTCTGTTCAATCGCTGAACGAAAATAAGAAGTTAACGGATTCTCTTTCGGGTTGTTAATTAATAGAACTCTCCGAGCATCTATAACTTCTTTAATGTCTGGATGATCAGATAACGGTCCAACCACACCAATCCCATGTTCATCAACAGGCACTCCAGCGACTAGTTCGCAAAACATCCTTTTGTTTTCACTCCAGAAAACTTTGAAAACAGAACATCTTTCAATAGTTAAAATTTTGGACAAATTTTCCACTATTTTTTGCTTAACCGAATCATGGTTTATGAGAGCATTTACAACAACTTTGGCTATTGTCAAATAATCTTTGTAACTGATTTCAGCCATTTTAACCCCCCTGTCATCTTTAATTTTAATTGAAAAAAATAAATACTTTTTATTTTCCTATAAAAATTTGCATAATGCCACCCAAAATTGGACTACACAGGCATTTTAAGTGGTTGATAACAGATTGATTTTTAGGTTGCGCTTAGAGCAGCTATTTCTCTTGCCATTATATCATAAATTATGTTAAAAGCAAGATATCCATTGTATCTCAATGCCACTTTTCCCAAATTACCAATATATTTGCAATAAGCCCAGTTAGATAGTAAATATCTAACTTGGTGAATATGATATAAAAGGCATAGAGTCTATGGTCTGATAGAGTCCAATATGTATCTGGCTTTATGAATAATGATTTGACATCTATGTTTTAGTTTGTTATATTTAATATGTTAGTTTTAATGTAGAAAAGAACTAGAGATGGACTTAGTCCATTACATAGAAACGCATTTTATATAGAAATGGAGTTCAACTCCTTTTTTTATGAATTGAACTTATTTAGAGCTTAATTTATGAAAGTGTATTTAATAAATTTATAAAAAGATAATAAAATATATGATAAAATTACCTACAATTGAAGAAATGCTTAAAGCAGGTTTGCATTTTGGGCATAAAACTTATAAGTGGCATCCTAAAATGAAGCCATATATTTATAATAGTAGAAATAATATTTATATTATTAATATTGAAAAAACAAGAGAACTTCTTGGCAAAGCATTAGAATTTATTGATAAATTAGCTAAAGAAAATGGCACTATTTTATTTGTTGGCATAAAACCACAAGCTGAAAAAATAATTTCTAAATATGCTCAAGAATTAAAAATGCCTTATGTAGTTAATAAATGGATAGGTGGAACATTGACTAATTATGCTGTAATAAAAAAAATGATTAAAAAATTTAAAGATTTAAAAGAAAAAGAAGAAACTGGAAAATTGAAAAAATATACTAAAAAAGAACAAATAAAATTTGCAAAAGAAATTGAAAAATTAAAAAAGACAATTGGCGGGATATCAATTATGGAAAAATTACCACAAGCTTTATTTATTTGGGATGTTAAAAAAGGAAAGATAGCTTTGTCAGAAGCTAATAAAAAGAAAATTCCAGTTATAGCAGTAGTTGATACTAATTGTAATCCAGAGAATATTGATTATCCAATTCCAGCTAATGATGACACAACAAAGGGCTTAGAATTAATTATGGGTTTAATTAAAAAAACAATACAAGATGCTAAATAAAATTTAAAAAATAAAAATATGATTGATTCAAAAATAATCAAACAACTTAGAGAAAAAACAGGCGCTGGAATAGTTGATTGTAAAAAGGCTATTGAACAAAGCCATAATAATTTAGAAAAAGCGATTGAAATTTTAAGAAAAAACGGAGTATTAAAAGCTAAACAAAAGCAAAATGAAGCAATTAGTAATGAAGGTTTAATTGAGGCTTATATTCATAATCAAGGAAAAATTGGCGCTCTAATACAAGTTAATTGTCAAACAGATTTTGTTGCTAGGACAAAAGAATTTAAGGATTTGGTTCATAGTTTATTGATTCAGATTGCTTCTATGAATCCAAAATATATAAAAATAGAAGACATTCCAGATGATGAAATAGAAAAAGAAAAGGAAATTTACCGTAAACAATTAGAAGATATAGGCAAGCCAGAGGAAATAATTGAGAAAATTATTTTAGGCAAACTTAATAAATATTACGAAGAAGTATGCTTACTTGAACAATTTTATGTAAAAGATGAATCAGGTAAAAAAAGAATAAAAGACTTAATAAATGAAGCTATAGCTAAATTAGGAGAGAAAATTGAAGTAACAAGATTTGTAAGATATTCGTTGTAAGATATTTTATGAAGTTAGTTCAAGTACAAATTGCTCCATGGGATAAGCCAATCTTTTTTCATCCAAAAGGTTCAGAATTAGTAGAAGGTGATAAAGTAATAGTAGAAACTCAGTCAGGTATTAATATCGGATCTGTGTTAAAATTAGTTGACGTTGATAATAATAAAGTTAGATTAGAGAAAAATATTAAAAATATAAAACAAGATAATGATGATAAATTTGTTGTTAGACCTATTTTACGTAAAGCTACTAGTTCTGATTTAGATAAGTTAGCTAATAAAGACGAGAAAAAAGAGGCTTTGTCAATTAGCAGAAAGTTGGCTCAAAAAAATAATCTATCTATGAAAATAGTAGATGCATTTTTTTCTTTTGACAGAAAACAACTAACATTTGTTTTTGTAGCCAATGATAGGGTTGATTTTCGCAATCTTGTTAAAGATTTGTCTAATTATTTTAAAAAAAATATTCGTTTACAGCAAATTGGCGTAAGAGATGAAGCTAGGATTTATGGAGATTATGGTCCTTGTGGGTTGCCTCTTTGTTGTAAAACATTTTTAAAAAAGTTAAAACCAGTGAATTTAGAAATGGCTCAATTACAACAAATGGCTCATAGGGGGAATGAAAAAATTACAGGCGTTTGCGGCCGTTTAAAATGTTGCTTAGCTTATGAGCAGAAAGATTATGAAGAAATGTCTAAAGATTTTCCACCTTTAGAAAGTTGGGTAAAGTTTAAGAATAAAAAAGGAAAAGTAATTAACTGGCACATTTTACGCAGGACAGTTGATGTAAAATTTTTGCCAGAAAAAAGAGAGAGTAGAGGAACAATATTAGAATTAGATATTGATAAAATAAAAAGATAATTTAATTCAGTAATAATTAGTCTAAGTCTCTATTATTTATATTTAAAATCCTAGGAAGATTAGCTTCTTTGCGCTAAATCTGTTATTTTTGCAAAGATAGGATTTGAACATTATTTAGTAGAACAATATCATGCGTTCAATATGAGCGACCATTATACGGTATCTTGTTGATAATAATTAGATAGCGAAAAATATGCAAAAATTTTATATTACAACGCCAATATATTATGTTAATAGTAAACCGCATATTGGCCATATCTATACAACAATTGCAGCAGATACAATAGCTCGTTATCATAGAATGCTTGGAGAACAAGTATTTTTTTTAACTGGCACAGATGAGCATGGGGCAAAAATTGAAAAAATGGCAGAAAAAATAGGAAAAAAACCTCAAGAATTTGTTAATGAAATTTCAGCAAAATTCCAATTTATATGGGATGAGTTAAATATTTCAAACAATAGATTTATTAGAACAACAGAAAAAGCGCATATTCAAGCTGTTCAAAATAGTTTGCAGTATTTATATGATAAAGGTGATATATATTTAAGCAAATACAAGGGATTATATTGCAGAGAATGCGAACAATTTAAAAATGAAAAAGATTTAGTTAATGGAAAATGCCCAGAACATAATATTGAGCCAGAAAAAGTTGAAGAAGAATGTTATATGTTTAAAATGTCTGCTTATCAAGATAGATTATTAAAGCTAATTAAAAATGATAAATTAAAAATTAGACCTAAAAAGTATAAAAATGAGGTATTAAGTTTTTATAAAAATGGATTAAAAGATGTGGCTTTTTCTAGAAAAAATGTTAAATGGGGGATTGTTTTGCCTTGGGATAAAAGTCAAACAACATATGTTTGGGCAGATGCATTTTTAAACTATTTAACTGGCTTGGGCTGGGATGGGGATGTAAAAAAAATTCCAGAAATGTGGCCAGCTTATGTTCATTTAATTGGCAAGGATATCTTACGTGTTCATACGAGTATTTGGCCAGCTATGCTTTTGGCTTTGAATTTACCATTACCAAGGCAAATATTTGTGCATGGATTTTTCTTAGTTAATGGCAAAAAAATGAGCAAGTCAGTTGGAAATGTAATTGACCCAGAGGATTTAATTAGCGCTTATGGCACTGAAGCGACAAGATATTTATTAATAAGCGCTACTCATTTTGGCGATGATAGTGATGTAAATTTAGAAAAATTTAATAAAAAATATAATGCTGATTTAGCTAATGGTTTAGGCAATTTAGTTTCCAGAATAATAACTATGGCAAGTAAGGTTCAGAATAGCGAGTTGGATATGCAATTTAAAGATATAAAAGAGCTTAATAGTATTGTTAAAATAGATAAAATTTTACAAGATTATAAGAAGCGATTTCAAGATTTAGAGATTGATATTGCTTTAGATTTAGTGCAGAAAGTTGTAAAAAAATGCGATAGCTATATTTCAAAAGTAAAATTATGGGAATTAGCAAGTAAAGATAATAAAAAATTTTGTAAAATATTATATAATTTACTTGAGATATTATACATTATTGGTTGGATGTGTTTACCATTTATGCCAGAAATAGCTTGGAAAATTTGGAAGCAATTAGGAATAGATATAGATAATGAGTTAAAGAAAAGTCTTAACAATATTAAAATTGATAATTTAGAATTAAATTTCAAAATTAAAAAAGGTGATATATTATTTCCTAGATTAAAAGCGCTTTAAACTAAATGAGTTTTTGTCAAAATTGTTTTAATTTTGAGAACATTTTTAAAGTTTTTGGATTGATTATCTTATCTAATTTTCCATTTAAAATCTTATCAATATTGTGCCATGATTTTTTAATTCTATGATCTGTAATTCTATCCTGAGGAAAATTATAAGTCCTTATTTTTTCGCTTCTATCTCCACTTCCAACTTGACTTTTTCTCTTTTTAGAGATCTCAAATTGTTGTTTTTCTTTTTCTAACATAAGCAAGCGAGAGCGAAGAATCATCATAGCTTTTTCTTTATTTTGAAATTGGCTTCTTTCATTTTGACAACTTACCACAATATTAGTTGGCAAATGAGTAATTCTTATAGCTGACTCTGTTTTATTAACTTTTTGACCGCCATGGCCGCTAGCTCTAAAAGTGTCAATTTTAATGTCTTGTGGATTTATTTTTAAATCAATTTCTTTAGCTTTTGGAATAACTGATACTGTGGCAGCGCTAGTATGTATTCTACCTCTTTTTTCTGTTTTTGGGATTCTTTGAACACGATGTGTTCCACTCTCGTATTTTAGATTTTCATAAACATCTTCTCCATTTAGCTCAAAAACAATTTCCTTAAATCCATTCATCTCAGTGCGGTTGGAAGAGATTACTTTAATTTGCCAACCTTTTTCTTCTGCAAATTTATAATACATCTGATAAAGATCTGCTGCGAATAAAGCAGATTCATCACCTCCAGTGCCAGCTCTAATTTCCATTATAATATTAGACATATAATTTTAGAAATTTAGTCTTTATCTTGATTATTTTTTGCTTTTTTAGCTATCCTTTTTCCTTTATCAATCCTAGCTTGGTATCTTTCAATTCTTTTGGCGCTATCAACTAGTTTTTGTTTTCCTGTAAAAAAAGGATGGCAAGCAGAGCAGATTTCAATTTTTATTTCTTTTTCAGTTGATCCAACAAAAAAAGTGTTTCCGCAAGAACAAGTGACTTTTGCATTTTCATAATATTTTGGATGTATATTTTTTTTCATATTTTTAGATTTTTTTAAAATAAAAAAATAAAGCTTAAAATCAATAAAATTTTGTTTTCTTATTTTAGATTATCATAGCATATTATTTTTAAAAAAACAAGTTGTCATATAATATTATGCCAAAATAAAATATAACAGTTAGCGAACAAAAGGAGCTCAACTCCTTTTTTAGTGGTTGAGCTCCTTTTCCATAACTGTTCATTACATATAAGTGGTTGTTAGATTTAATTAAACCTTGACCATTATTCTTGCATAAGATATATTAAAAAAACAAAGACTAAAATTAATTTTTATGAGCGCATTAAAATCAAGTGAGAACAAAGTCAGCCTTCAATGGCTTTTAAAAAGAATCAATAATTTAAAAAATGAAATTATTAAGGCTGAACAAATAATAAATATTAATGCAATGAAAGCAAAAATAGAAAAAGGAAAGCAAGAAATGAGTAGCTTAGGATTTTGGAAAAACAGAGAAAGAGCCATAGAAATTAGTAAAGAAGTAGAATTTTTAGAAAAAGATGTTATAAAATGGGAAAAATTATTAGATGAAGTTAAACAATTAGAGGAATTAGTTTCTATATCTTATGAAGAAAATGATGAGTCAATTCATAATAGCGCTATTGATCAATATAATCAATTAGAAAATAAATTTAATAAATTAGAACATTTTCTTTTATTTGATGGAAAGTACGACAAAAATAATGCTATTATTATTTTACATGCTGGCACTGGTGGAACAGAAGCGCAAGATTGGACAATGATGTTAAAAAGAATGTATTTAAGATTTTGTGAAAAAAAACATTGGAAAACAAAAATTATAGAAGAAATTTATGGCCAAGAAGCAGGGATTAAAACAGTTACAATAATTGTAAAAGGTATTTGGGCTTATGGAGAATTAAAATCAGAAGCCGGAGTGCATCGCTTAGTAAGAATCTCTCCATTTGACGCAGAAGCAATGAGGCACACTTCTTTTTCATTAGTTGAGGTAATTCCTGAATTAGAGAAAATAGAATCAATAAATATAAGGAACGAAGATTTAAGGATTGACACTTTTAGAGCTAGCGGACATGGCGGGCAGAATGTTAATAAAGTAGAATCAGCTATAAGGATTACTCATTTGCCAACTAATATTGTGGTAAGTTGTCAAAATGAAAGGTCTCAATTGCGGAATAAGCAAACTGCTTTGAAAATTCTAATGTCAAAATTAGCTCAATTAAAAGAAAAAGAAAAAAAACAGGAACTGACAGAAGCTCGCGGTAAAGTGTTACAAGCTGAATGGGGCAATCAAATCAGATCTTATGTTCTCCAACCTTATCAAATGGTTAAAGATCATAGAACAAAATATCAAGAAAGCGACGCGCAAAGTGTTTTAGATGGAAATATTTCAGGATTTATACATGCTTATTTAAAGTGGAAAAAGACTCATAATATATACAAAGCTAAAGGAGCTAAACTCCTTTAACGTCTCTTTGTTAAGTGTATTATTTATGTATTAGTATGTATGCAGCCATCAAAATTATTTTTTATTTCCAGTATTTCATTTATCATTGGAATTGCGAGCGCTTTATTGATTATTAAAAAATTTACCTTCTTAAATTATGAACAATTTTGTTTATTAACTTATTCTTTTATTTTTTTATTTATAATATTGTTAAGTTTATTTTGGGAAAATCAAAAAATTAGACTAATAGCCCTAATTGGACTATTTTTATTTTTAGGTATATTTAGATATACACTAAGCTTACCTAGAAAAACAAAAGATAATATTCTATTTTACAATAATAAAAAAGTAAAAATAATTGGAATAATAATAAAGGAGCCAGATAGGAGAGCTTATAATCAAAAATTAACCTTAGATGTTAAAAAAGTAATGGAGATAGGGGAGAATTTATTTTTTAAAAATGTTAAAGGAAAAATTTTAATGACAGCTAAATTACATCCTATTTATAATTATGGAGATAAATTAGAATTTGAGTGTAAGCTAAAAAAACCAAAACCATTTAAAGATTTTGCCTATGATCGTTATTTAGCGCGATATGATATTTATTCAATTTGTTCATATCCTAAAAACATTAAATTTTTATCATCAAATAATGGATTTTTTGTTGTAAAAAAAATATATAAGTTAAAGAATAAATTAGCAGAGGCAATAAATAATAATATGCAGACTCCAGAATCAAACCTGCTCTCTGCAATATTATTAGGCAAGAGGAGGGGAGTGCCTAAAAAGTTATTAAATGAATTTTCTCAAGTAGGGATTTCTCATATTATTGCTATTTCAGGAATGCATATTACTATTATAGGCGCTATTATAATGAACATATTATTATTTTTTGGAATGTGGAGAAAACAAGCTTTTTTATTGGCAATTATTTTTTTGTTTTTTTATGTAATACTAATAGGATTTCCAGCTTCTGCTGTTAGAGCAGGTATTATGGCGTTTTTAGTTCTTCTTGCATTAAATTATGGAAGATTATCAAAATTAATTAATTCATTATTATTAACAGCTTGTATATTGTTATTTCTTAATCCTAAATTATTGTATGGCGATGTTGGCTTTCAATTATCGTTTTTGTCTATTTTAGGCATAAATTATTTTTATCCAATTATAAATAGCTTATTTAATAAGTTTGGTAATTTTTTGAGTCATTTTTTTGATAAATTGTTAATAAAACAATTTAGTTGGAAAGGCATTAGAGACATTTTATCTATTACTTTATCAGCTCAATTAATGGCATTTCCAATAATCATTTATCATTTTCATCAAGTTTCAATTATGTCTCCTTTAGCTAATATTTTAATCTTGCCGACCTTGCCATTTATTATGGTTTTTGGTATAATAGCAATTATTATAAGCTTAGTATTACCACAAATTATTTTTTTTCAAATTATTAAAACTAGTATTTTTCTGCCAGTATTTTTTTTACTAAAATACTTGATTTTAATATCTGAGATAATTGCCAAACTTCCTTATGCTTTTTTAAAAATTAACCACATTTCTTTGACTTGGATATTTTTAATTTATCTTATCTTAGGACTTATAATTTATTTTAACAAAAGAGAAGGGGACAGGCTTGTAATTTAAAAGAAAGATTAACACTAATCATATAGTTATCTTTTATAAATTGTCTTAAATATGCCAAAATATTTAAAATCAGTATTATCAAAATTATTGCTTTTTTCATTGTCCTATTGTATACTATAAAATAGTTTTAACATTAGTTTATTTTTTTAATATGGAAAATAATAAAAAAAAGATTCTTATTATTGAGGATGATCAAGTAATATTAGATATGTATTCTGTAAAATTTAAAGAAAGTAATTATAATGTATTTACAGCAAGCTTAGGTTTAGATGGTTTAAAAATTGCTAAAAAGGAGAAACCAGAAATAATATTGCTTGATGTAATGATGCCGCAAATGGATGGTTATACTGTTTTGAGAAAATTAAAAGAAGATAAATCTACTAAAAATATTCCAGTAATTCTTTTAACAAACTTAGCTCAGTCAGAAGATAGGGAAAAGGGGAAAAAATTAGGAGCATTAGATTATCTTGTCAAGGCTAACTTTACCCCAAGCCAAATTGAGGAAAAAGTAAGTCAAGTTTTGGAAAAAGTAGGCAAAAGATAAGATATGAAATAAATATTATTAAAATTTATATATTAATAACAACTTAACGTTAATTTTAAGATTATAAAAATGACGCTAAGTTAATTCTAGGTTTATGAATCATCCAAAAGAAGAAAAAACTGTTGTTTTAATTAAGCCAGATGGAGTAAAAAGAGGCTTGATTGGAGAAGTGATAAAACGTTTTGAAACACGTGGTTTGAAGATTATTGCGCTTCAAATGGTTTGGGCAACAAAGGAACAGATTAATGATCATTATCCAAAAGATGAAAAATGGATTAGAAGATTAGGTGAGAAAACAAAAGCTACTTATAAGAAATATAATTTAGACCCAGTAAAAGAAGTTGGAACAAGTGATGAATTAGAGATTGGTAAGCAAGTTAGGAATTGGCTTATTGATTTTTTGTCATCAGGTCCAATAGTAAAAATGATTGTTAAAGGAATACATGCTGTTGATATGGTAAGAAAAATTGTTGGAAATACTATGCCAGCTCTTTCAGAAATGGGAACAATTAGGGGTGATTTTTCAGTTGATTCTCCTGCTGCGGCAAATAGAGATAAAAGATCTGTGCATAATATTATTCATGCGTCAGAAACGCCAGAAGAAGCTGAACATGAAATTAAATTTTGGTTTGCGCCTGAAGAAATTTATGACTATAAAAGAGCAGAAGAAGATATAATGTTTTAATTATTATATTTTTATTGCCATTTAATTTCTAATTTTCTCTTAGCATTATTAAATACTCCAGTTGATGTAATAATATAATATGTGCCATCATAATTATAGTTTAAATCATAATAAGCTCCATTAGTAAAAACAAAATTTTCACTATTATCATCAGTATTGTATAAATTATTACTATCACCTGCAACACAAGTAGGGCTAGTGCTTGCATATTTGCAACTTATGTTATCGCATTCGCAATATCCTCCTACTCCTGTGGCGTCGCAAGAATTGCCAGTTGTATCATTAGTATCTTTATAAGCGCAGTTGTTGCATAAGCAATTTAAAAATTGAATTGGCAATTGAGATGGATTAAGGTTGGCTCTATTTTTTCTAATATCCCAAAGCATTCTTTCAATTCCAGATTCTGCTGCATAAAAAGCAAATGTTGAATTTTTTTCATCCTTACTTATTTTAAGTTCTCGCATTATTAAACTACTTGAAGCAATCACAACTGCTAATACACTGGTTAAAATTAGTATTGTCAACAATAATGCAACGCCTTTATTGTTTTTTGTATTATTCATAATTTATAATATCGTGAAGTTAATGTTGATTGAATATTTATTGGAGATAAATTTATTTTTCTCCCATTTTTAGATTCAAGCTTCATAGTGTAGGTAATAACTGGCTGGTTTGTATTATCAATATAAAAATTAAGATTGCTTATTTTTAATTTTTTAGAAGTCATTGGCAATGCATTATCATTAACACTGCGATAAAGTTGATTATTTGCTTCTGAATATCTTATACATTCTCCATTTTTATTTTCAAAAGTTAAAATATTATTTGTAGAATCATAAACTTTATTATCAGCGCATTTACCACTTGGACTTTTTTGAGCCATTCTAATCTCCTTGTTCATAAATTCTAAAGCAAAACGGATATCATTTTGAACATTTTGAGAAATAATAGCTTTTTTTTGGCTAACTATTACTTTATTAAAAATAGCAACCATACTTAATATTGTAATACTAAATATAGATATTCCAGCTAATAGCTCTAATAATGTAAATCCTTTTTGATTTTTATATAAATATTTAAACATAATATTATTTCCAATTATATAATATTATTTCCAATTATATAAATGTTCTTCTGCAACAACATTATGAAAGCCATTGGCTGTTCTCCATTGAACTTTACTCATAACTATTAATTCATAATTATTTGGTTCTTTAACTGTTATGAGGCGATAAAATTGAGTATTTGTTCCACTAGTATGGTTGTAAAAACCATTACTTGTTTTTCTTAAACGACATTCAGAATCAGTAATATTATTACAATTTTTGTCAATAAAAATATTTGTGCTGCTAGCTATTGCAAATGTTCCTTCAGTGTCTGTAGGGCTAATATATTTATCCCAAGCATTTCCTTCTAACCAATTATCATCTCTTACTTTTCTAACTAATTCAATTCCTTCTTGCGCCAAACCTATTGCTATTATTTTTGATTTATTAATATAATTTACATGGATATTTTGATTTATTAAAGAAATTAGACCAACTAATCCAATAGTAACAATAGATATAACTGCTAAAACTTCAAGAATTGTAAATCCTTTTTGCTTTTTTATATTAAAATACATAATTTTTTAGCTTAATAGTTAGCAATTTTTTTATAATTAGCTAAGTAAATCATACTCATTTTCTATGTAGAGAATTATTATTCTATTTGAATCAAGCCATAACGATTAACAGTAATAGTAGAGTTATTTTTTCCATCACTTATTTTTATAGTTCCCATATTAGTTGATGCATTCCCATTAATATATGTTTTAGGGCTAGGTGGCTCATAAACTACTGTTAAATTATTTTCCACACTAATTCCATCTGCCAATGTTGATGTAGCTATAATATTGTCCTTATCAGAATAAGTGTAATTTCCATCTTCATCAGCAAAAATATAATATTTATTAGAATCTTTTATAAAATAAATTCCCCATCCACCTTTTGGAACTTTATTAGTAAATTTATCAATTTTAGAAGATAAAGCTAAATTTTGCGCTCTTCTAATATCAGTTTCTATTTGAGAAGCTGCAAAATTAAGTTTAGAGCTTTTCTTATATTGGTGATAATTTACTATTAATAAAGTTGTCAGAATTGCTATTATAGTAATACTAGTTAAGAGCTCAATAAATGTAAAGCCATTTGTATTTTGTATTAAAACTAAATTATTTTTATGCATATTATTTCAGATTATTCTGGTTTTGTTTCTTTCCAACCTGTTGGTAATTTAGGACAAGGATATAAATTAGTGGTCAAGATTGTCTTAACATAACAATTTGTTGAGCCACATTTATTAGTTAAACATTCTCCGCAATAAGGTCCTGTTCCTTGATATGCTTTTAACATATAGTTATATTTATAATCAGATGTTATGTCAGTATCATTATAAGTATAAGTAGGACTATTGTCATCAGTTATTTTTTTACTAATCTTAACATATGTTCCTGTAAATCCACTACCACTATCAACATCTCGCCATATTTCATAATGATTAGCATCTGTATCTTTCCAAGATAAAGTAACTCTATCACAACTGGCTTTAGCGATAAATGATGCTCCATTAGGTTCAACAGGACAAATAGTTGGATAATAAGGCCCAACTGTGTTAGTGGATTCTGTAATTCCGCAAGTTCCTTTATTTTCTATATAATAATAATAATAATTTCCAACAGTTAATTTGTCTGGCGTATCAAGATATGTATTTTTATCACAATCAACAGTCGCATATGGAGCACTGCCAAAATTAGAGCTGCTATTTTCACTTCTCCAAATTTCAAATCCATTTCCACAATCTCCTTTATTTTCCCAAGTTAAGCCAATATAACATTTTGAAGGCGCTGTTCCTTTTCCAGGTCCAGAACCAGATTCTGTAATAGAGAAATTTTGCGGTTGAACATTGAAGTTAACAGCATAATTAATTGCGTTTTGCCCATATTTATCATCTTCTGGATTACTACTATTAAAACTTAACCAACCAATACCGGTAGTATTATAAGCCCAGCCTTCTAATTCGCAAGTACCTGATTTTTTGTGAACTCCGCTATAATGAATCGTGGTTGGATTATCTAATCTTAACCAACCATTTTCTTTTAAAGATAAAATTTTTGCCCAGCCAAAAACTTTTCCATTTGTTGAGTTATAACAAGCGCTACAATTGTTTGAATTAGCGCAAGTATTATCAGAACAATTTGATAAAATTGCTCCCTTATCTGGCGCATTCTTATGATCTTCTTGAAAACTAATCCAGCCAATATTAGGGCTCCAAGCATAACCAGATAAATTGCCGGTATTTTTATCAATATTTACTCCATATCCTTCATAATGTCCATTTTTTGTAACACAAGTATCAGTGCAGTCACCATAATCATTACCACCTATTAAGCAATCACTTGATTTATTACAAGGAATTGATCTATTTTTTTCACAAGTTTTATTGCTACAATTAAAACTTATCCAACCATAATTATTATTCCAAGCATAACCTGATAAATTACTGTTTTTATTTTCTGCAAAAGCCATTCTCATTGGATTTCTTAATTCATTGATAATAATAATTGCTCCACTAATTAGAAAAGATAGCGCAATGAGTCCTATTGTCTTTTTAATTGTTTTTTGGTTAAAATAATGTCTCATAGTTTTTTTATCTTAAATTATAAAATATTTTTTAAGTAAAATTTACATTTCATAATTCAAAATTGTTATTATTATATATTATATAATAAATTAAAACACAATGCAAAGCAATTTTTAATTATTTTATATAGTAAAAGTTTGTTGTTTCTACTTGTCGCCGTTCTTATCTGTTTGTGCGTTTGTCTGTGTGCGACAAACATAGGCAGTTCAAGTAGAGAGGAGCTGAATAAGCAAATTCCTTATTATAAACTACTAAGTCGCTTTTTAACTTTCTTTATCTATTTATGTGTTTATAATGACATAAATTCAATGTATTTTTGCAATAAAAAATTACCCCAAAGCATTGTTATTATTGTAGCTGTTGATAAAAAAGGACCAAATGGGATTTCTGATTTCCATTTTTTTTGTTTAATAAAAATTAAAAAAATTCCTGTAACAGAACCTAAAATATAAGCAATAAACAAAGCTATTAAAATATTTGGAAAGCCCAACATTAAGCCCATTAATATACCTAATCTAATATCTCCTCCACCAATCCATTTTTCAGAAATTAAAAATTGAATTAGAAAAAATCCTCCTATAATAGCAGAGGCTAATAGTAAATTTTGTAAAGAGTATTTTAAAAGTAAATTGAAAAAGAGAGCTATTACCATAGCTGGCAAGCTGATTTTGTCAGGAATTAATTTCCAGTATAAATCATAAATAAAAATAATAACAAGTATGCTGATAAAAGTCCAATCCCTGATTATTAGCAGCCATCTATAATTTGCAATTAGTAATTGTCCATTAGCAAATATAGGACTATTTATTATTGGTAAGATAAATAAAAAGCCAGTAATAGTTTCCACTATTGGATGTTGAATAGAAATTTTTTTACCACAATAACGGCATTTACCTCTTAAGATAATAAAACTTAAAATAGGAATATTGTCATACCAAGCAATTTGTTTTTTACAATAAGGGCAATAAGAGCGGCCTAAAATTGTTTCTTTTTTGTGGATGCGATAAGCTAAGCAATTTATAAAACTGCCAATAATTGTTCCTAAAATAAAGGAAAATAATAATATAATTTGTAATTGATAATTAAAATTCATTAACTATGATTACGATAACAAAAGTACTGACTTATAAGAATTATACTATACTTATTTTTTATTGTCAAAACTAAAAACATCCTTGTTTCATTAAGGATGTTTTTAATATAGGTTTAATTTATAGGAACTACTATAAATTAGATTTAATTTATTCCGCTTGGTGTAGCTGTCCTTGATCCAGCATCTAAACCTCCTGTTTTTCCTTCTAATGTAAAAGTTATTGTATAGGTTGTTCCATCAGAGCTGGTATATTTATAGTCTGACCCGTTAGGTGTTGGATTTT
>JALTFF010000043.1 GCA_027007465.1 bacterium
ATAGCAACTTAGCCCATTACATAAAAGCTTATTCTATATAAAAAGAGCTAAGCCCCACAAGAGAGCTTAGCTCTTTTCTAAAGTCTGGTTCATTATAAAAGAATACTCAGCATACCTGTTTATTATACTCAACAAGCAAACCTAAAAAGTTATTTAAACAATTTGAACATTTAACAATTTATGCCCCTTTTTTAATTTTTTGGCTATCCATTTTTTATTTTTTCATTCTTAGATAGACCTCTATTTTCTCTCTTTTAAAGTAATTTATTCTTTGTATAGGTAATATTTCTTAATGAATTATTGCCAAATAGTATATTATTTTTTAGTGGGAATTAAGTTTTGAATCTGCTATCCAGAATAAAATATGACATATTTTATAATTTATGATATAATATATAAAAATTCTGAATATTTTTATGAGAACTAAAAAACTAAAAAATATTAAAGTTTTAAAAATTGATAATAAACAAATTCCTGGTTATTTAGAATGGATAAATATTAAAAATGCTAAAAAGAAAGAAATAGAATATTTGAGGAAAAAATTTAAGTTTAATCTATGTGATTTAAAGGATTCTTTAAGTAAGAATTATGCGCAACGGCCTAAAATTAAAGAAAGGGGAAATTATATTTTTATAGTTTTGCGCTTTCCATATCTTGATAAAAAAAATAAAGAAATTTTAACAGAAGAAGTAGATTTTTTCTTAGGAAAGAATTTTTTAGTATATCTTCATAATGATAAATTTAAAGAAATTAATTCATTTTTTCACTTATGTGAAAGAGACCAAACAGTTGCTTTAAGCTTTTCAGGAGAAAGTTCTGCCACATTGCTCTATGAAATTTTAAATAGATTATTCAAACAATGTTTCCCCTTGTTAGATGAAATAGGAATTGAAATAGATGAAATAGAGAAAAAAATTTTTACCAGTAATAAAGAAAAAGAATCTGTGCAAGACATTATGAATACTAGGCATAACATTATTAACTTCCGCAGAATAATGCAAACTCATAAGAATATGATTAAGAAAATGATTTCTTTAAATTCAGAGTTTTTTCCTAAACAACCTCTTCGCGCGTATTATGATAAATTGTTAGAACAAACAAAAGATATTTGGGAAATATTAGAAAATCATAAGGAAGTAATTGAAATTTTAGCAATAGCAAATGATTCGCTCTTAAATTATAAAATAAGCGACATAATGAAAACATTAACTATTTTTTCTGTTATAGTCTTTCCACTCACTTTAATAGCAACAATATTTGGTATGAACACAACAGATGGTATGCCATTTATACATAATCAATTTGGATTTGAAATAGTTATTGTTATAATGTTGTTTGGTTCGCTTTTTATGCTTTTATTTTTTGAGAAAAAGAAATGGTTATAAAAATTTCAGGAGCTAATCTCCTGAAATTTTATCTTCTTCTTGCTTAAATTCTTCTAATAATTGTTTCTGTTTTTGGGTTAATTTTTTAGGTGTTTTTACGATTACTTCTACTAAATGATCACCTGATCCATATCCATGCATTTTAGGCACTCCTTTACCGCGCAACCTAAAAATAGTTCCACTTTGAGTGCCTTTAGGAATTTTTAATTTAACAAAACCATTCACAGTTTCTATGTCAACTTTATCTCCTAACGCAGCTTGAGTAAAATTAATATATTTTTTTGTATTAATATCATTTCCTTCACGTATAAAATAAGGATCTAATTTTACTCTAATTCTAATATATAAATCACCTGGCCTAGCATTATGAATACCTGCATTTCCCTGACCGCTTAATCTTAAAACTTCTCTATCATTAATACCAGCAGGAATATTTATCTTTATTCTTTGAATCTTTTTAACAATTCCAAGTCCTCCACATTTAGAACAGGATTTTTCATATTTTTTCCCAGTGCCGCCACACTCAGGACATGTTGTGACTGTTTGAAAAGTGCCAAAAAATGTTCTCTGATTTTTTCTAATTTTCCCAGTGCCACCACATTTTGGGCAAGTGATAATTTTTGATCCTGGTTCAGCTCCTGTGCCATTACATCTATCACATTTCACAAATTTATTTATAGCAATTTCCTTTTCTACACCAAAAATTGCTTCTTTAAATTCTATAGTTAATTGAACTTCTATGTCATCTCCACGTTTAGCCTGTTTATATTTTTTAGATGAAGAAAATCCAAAAATATCTCCAAAATCACTAAATATTTCGCCTAAATCATCAGCATCTACATTAAAACCATTAGCAAATCCAGAAAAACCATCACTTCCTGTAAATCCATTAAATCCCCCATAATTTCCTGCTTGCTCAAAAGAACTACCAAAACGATCATATTGTCGACGTTTTTCTTTATCACCTAATACTTGATAAGCTTCATTTATTTCTTTAAATTTCTCAGGATCGCCACCTTTATCTGGATGATATTGATGAGCTTTTTTGCGAAAAACTCTTTTTATTTCATCTTGAGAAGCATTTCTATCAACACCTAATATTTTATAATAGTCTTTAGACATAAGATATTATTGTAATCAATTAGAAATAAGCTTAGCTCTTTTAGAAATTCTTAAAGAGCTAAGCTCTATTTTTTATATAAACAAAACTAAATAAAGTAATTTAATAATTTATTTTTTTTCACTTTCTTCAAATTCACCTTCTTTTGGATTTTTATCTTCTTTGTTTTCTTCTTTTTTATCATCTTTATTATCGGTTCCATTACTTGCATTAGTTTGATCATTGCTTTTACTAGCTTGCTGATACATACTTGCGCCAATTCTTTGCGCTACTGCATTTAAATCATCTAATTTTTTCTTTATTTCATCAGTTTGCCCAGAATCTTTTATTTTTTTCAAATCTTCTAATTTTTCCTCTAATTCTTTTTTATCTTCTGATTTTATTTTATCACCAGATTCTTTAAGTAATTTTTCTGTCTGAAATACAACACTATCAGCTTGATTTTTAATCTCTATCTGCTCTTTTTTCTTTTTATCCTCTTCACTATGCAATTCTGCATCTTTTTTCATTCTCTCAATTTCCTCTTTTGACAATCCAGATGAGGCTGTAATAGTAATTTTTTGCTCTTTATTAGTCGCCTTATCTTTAGCGCTCACATTTAATATTCCATTACTATCAATGTCAAACTTAACTTCAATTTGAGGAACCCCGCGAGGAGCTGAAGGAATGCCATCTAAAATAAATCTTCCTAAGGTTTTGTTATCAGCTGCCATAGGCCGTTCACCCTGAATAACATGAATTTCTACACTTGTCTGGCCATCTGCTGCTGTTGAAAAAATCTGTGATTTAGATGTTGGTATTGTTGTATTACGTTTAATTAAAGGAGTAGCTACTCCGCCTAATGTTTCAATTCCTAAAGTTAGTGGAATAACATCCAATAATAAAACATCCTTTACTTCACCGCCTAATATTCCAGCCTGCACAGCAGCTCCTACTGCTACAACTTCATCTGGATTAACACTTAAGTGTAATTCCTTTCCAAAAAATTCCTTAACTTTTTTCTGCACTAATGGCATTCTTGTCATACCGCCAACCATAATAACTTCTTCAATATCTTTTACATCAAGCTTTGCGTCTTTTAAAGCTGCTTTGCATGGTTCTATTGTTTTTTCAACTAAATCATCAACTAATTCCTCTAATTTTGATCTAGTTAGCTTCATTACTAAATGCTTTGGTCCATTAGCGTCTGTTGTAATAAACGGCTGATTAATTTCTGTTTCCATTGTTGTTGACAATTCAATCTTGGCTTTTTCAGCTGCTTCTTTAATTCGTTGTATAGCCAAAGTATCATTTGACAAATCAATACCTTGATCTTTTTTAAATTCTTCTATAATCCAATTAATTATTCTTTGATCAAAATCTTCACCGCCTAAATGAGTATCTCCATTAGTTGATTTTACTTCAACTGTGTCTTCGCTAATATCTAAAATAGAAACATCAAATGTTCCTCCTCCTAAATCATAAACAGCAATTTGTTCTCCTTTCTTTTTTTCAAACCCATAAGCTAAAGCAGCTGCTGTTGGCTCATTGATAATTCTTTTCACATCAAGGCCAGCTATTTTTCCAGCATCTTTAGTGGCTTGACGTTGTGAATCATTAAAATAAGCTGGAACAGTAATTACAGCATCTGTAATTTTTTCACCCAATCTGGCTTCTGCATCAGCTTTTAATTTACTTAAAATCATTGCTGAAATTTCTTGGGGAGTATATTCTTTATCTGATATTTTTATTTTTACACCATCTCCTGATTTAACAATTTTATATGATGCTGTTTTTAAATCACGCTGCACTTCTTCATCTTCAAAACGTCTTCCAATTAAACGTTTAACAGCAAAGACAGTATTCTCCGCATTTGTAATAGCCTGTCTTTTAGCTGCTAATCCAATTAATCTCTCACCACTTTTAGAAATAGCCACAATAGAAGGAGTAGTTCTATTTCCTTCAGCATTTTCTAAAATTTTTGGTTTACCACCCTCCATAACAGCCATAGCGCTATTAGTGGTTCCCAAATCAATACCTAAAATCTTTGACATATTTTTGTAATAATCAATTTATAGTTACAATATGTAGCCTATAATTGATATATAAAAATTATTTTTCTTTAATATATTTGTATACTGAAACTCTAGCTGGGATAATAAGTTTTCCATTTAATTTATAGCCCGGCTTTACTTCTAATGCCACAATATCTTGAAGTTTAGCATTAGATGTTGGTTCACTTTTTATAGCTTCCATTTCTTGAGGATTAAATTCTTTATCTTTGGTTTCTACTTTTTCAACTCCAAATTTTTCTAAAATATCTTTAAACTGCCTTTTTATCAATTTTACTCCATCTAACCATTGTCTTAAATCCTTATTAGTATCTTCTTTAAATAATTTAATACCTTTGATACTTGCTAATGAAAGTTTTAAATTATCATAAACAATTAAAATTTCTTTAATCACTTCTTCATTGGAATATTTAATAAATTCCTCCTTTTCTCTAGCAGTCTGTTTGACTAAATTTTGATAATCTGCTAAAGCGCGTTTATATTTATTTTCTAAATCATTGTTTTCTTGCTTTAATTTTTCAACTTCTTTATTCTTGCTTGATTTATTTTTTGTTTTTTTATTATCTTTTTTCTTATCTTCCATACTTATATAAATTTAATAATTTTAAACAATTTTATTATACAATATTATTTAATTCTTGTCAAGTGCATTATATTGCTTTTTATAATATTCTAAATAATCACCATTTTTTAATTTCTTCCACCAATCTTCATTATTTTCATACCAAACAATAGTTTTAGCTAAACCTTGCTCAAATTCAACTTGAGGCTTCCAATTAAACTGTTTTCTTAATTTATCAGAATTAATAGCATAGCGAAAATCATGACCAGGCCTATCTTTAACATATTTAATATAACTCTTGTCTTTATTCATAAATTTCAAAATCAATTCTGCGACTTCTTTATTTTTCTTCCTTTGGCCAGTGCCAATATTATAACTCTCCCCTATTTTTCCATAATGCATAATTAAATCAAGAGCTTGACAATAATCTTCTGTAAATATCCACTCACGGACCTGCTCGCCATCTCCATAAATAGGAATATCTTTTTCTTCTAATAAATTAGTGATAAATAAAGGTATTAATTTTTCTGGATATTGATGGGTTCCATAATAATTGCAACTATGAACAACTATCACAGGTATTTGATATGTTTTCCAATAAGCGCGACAAAACAAATCAGCGCTGGCTTTTGCTGCGCTATAAGGGCTGTTTGGCAAAAATGGAGAATCTTCAAAAAATTCTCCTTGCTTTATTTGTCCAAAAACTTCATCAGTAGATATCTGAATTATTTTATTAGCTTTACCTAATCTTACTGCTTCTAACAAGTTATAAGTACCTACAATATCTGTTAATAAAAATGATTTTGGTTCTAATATAGATCTATCAACATGAGTTTCAGCTGCAAAATTAACAATAATATCCACTTCTTGTTTTAAGGCTTTATTAACATCACCTTCTTGAGTAATATCACCTTTAATAAATTGATATCTATTAGAAAAATTTTTCTCAATATCTGCTAGATTGTCTAAATTTCCAGCATAAGTTAACTTGTCTAAATTAGTAATCTGATAATTTTCATATTTTTCTAAAATATATCTAATAAAATGCGACCCCATAAAACCTGCTCCGCCTGTAATTAAAAGTTTTTTCTCCATAAAACTATATTATATAATATTAAATTTATTCTAAAGCTCTTCTAATTTTTTCAGCATATTTGCTCGCTTTATCTTCAATATATTTTCGTTGAGGCATTAGCTTTATGCCATCATCTTCAAGACGAGGAATAATATGAAAATGCAAATGAGGCACAATCTGTCCTGCCACACTACCATTATTAATTCCAATATTATAACCATTAACATTTAAGCCATCTTTAATAGCTTTTCCAATCTTCTTTACTGCTATAATTAATTCTTTTAAATTTCTTTCGTCAATTTCTTCTAAATTTTCATAATGTTTTTTAGGGACAACTAATGTATGGCCATAATTTACTGGATTTATGTCTAAAAACGCATAGACATAATCATTGCTATAAACCTCATAGCTTGGTAATTCTTTGTTTATAATTTTGCAAAAAATACAATTTTCCATAAAAAAATTTATCACTTATAGGTGACTAACAATAATATAATACCACTTATAAACCAAAATATCAATAATAAATTAAGACTTATAAATGATATCACTAAACCTGGCTCTATTATTTCCATTATTATAAAAATAATAATTGCCACTAATAAAGCTCTATAAATTTCTTTTATAATTTGATAAAACATATATAACCTATCTTATTTATCTAATTCCACATTTATCTCGTCTATTTTAATCCAATCATCAATCTTATCATTAACACGTAATCCAGGAATAGAAATCATAAATCCATATTTTCCATTTTCTCTATAAGCTTTTGATAAATCAAATTCTACTTTAGCATACTCTTCGTTGCCTAATTTTTCTGGAATTTTATAATTAGCTAAAATATAATCTAAATTATTAATTTTTGTAAAACGGCTTATTTTTTGAAAAAGCGGATTAGATAATTGCTTTATAGAAAAAGCAAAAATTCCATCTCCTTTAATTATTATATCATCTTTTTTAATCAACAATTTAGTTGTTGTCGCAGTAGTTGGTTGGCTAAACAATTTATAAGTCTTGTTAATATTAAAATCAATTATATCATTTTTTTTGCCAATAGATTCTATCTTAATTCTTTGCAAACTATTAGGATTTGTTGTTTGACCATAAACCACTTGCGAGTTAGTATAGATATTTATTGGCAATTTATTATTTTTCCAGAACCTGATTCCTCCAATAAAATTAAATAAATGCTGTTGAGTTGTAATTTTTTTTATAATTACATTATCATTGCATTTTATGTCAATTTTATAAAATCCACTCTTTGGCTTTTTTACAAAAAGAATAAATTTATTAGCATAGTTATTGATTTTGTCTGATTTAATTAATTCATCTTTATAATATAAATTAATTATTAAATTACCTTTTTTGTTGTAATCTATTTTTTTAAATTCAAATGTCCAATTCAAATTTTCATTAGCTACATAAGTAAAAATTTGGTGTCTGCCCTGAAGTTTGCAGTTTAAAACTTTCTTAACTCGACTGCTTTTATAATATGGCAAAATAAAGTCTTTTTTTAAATTATAGTTTAATAAGGCAATTTTATTTTTATTTGGCAAATGGTTTAAAAAATTATTGATAGTTTTGTATTTTTTTTCTCTTTGCAATAAAATTGTTCTACCGTCTTTAATAAGATTCCAATTATTTGACCTTACTAAATTATCTATTAACTGGCATTTTACTGGGCGCAAATCATATTGCCATAAATTACCATCAATTAAAGAGCCTATTTGAATAAGTGGCGTATTTTTACTAAAATATTTAATTCCTAATTTTATTTTTTTAAATTTTCTAAAAGTTTTTAGATTAAAATAAACTGGGTCGCCAATTATTTTCTGCTTACAATTTTTTATTGGCTTTACTCTATCTTGAGGCAATAGTTTTGTAATAAGATTATCTTTCTTGCAAAAATTATACTTATAACTGATTTTGCCAAATGGAACAACTACTTGATTTAACAAAAACAAAATAGTAATAATTAAAAGACTATATAAAACTATTCTCAAGGATTTTAAAAAATTCATATTATTCTTGCTTATTCTTTATTTTAACTAATTTATACAAACTCATATCTTTATTGATTCTCTTAACACCCCTTATACCCAAATTAACTTGTTTTAATTTTCTATTATTTAAATAATCTAAATCTTTTTGCCTAAAAGAAAATCCATAATAGTATAATTGATTAAATTTAGCTAAATTCGCATATTGCTTAATCATATTTTTATCGTCAAATTTTCCATAAACTATTCTACGTTGGGGAAACATTAGTTTATCTCCATAGATTGTAATAATTATCCCATCTTTTTTAGTTAAATTGATAATTTGCTTATAATCAATAAAGGATTTAGCGCTTAATGATGACAAAATGCCAAGACCTTCTTCACTATTCCACATTAAAGATGGATAAAACAAACAAGAAAAAATAAATAAAATCAAAATTAGGGAAAGATATCTTAAATTCCTTTTTTTAAGTAGCTGTAAAAATTTTAAGATAAAAATAGAAGCAAATGGTAAGCTAAAGACATAGATAGGCAACCAATAACGTGTGTAAGAATTACCTATTGTTATTCGCGTTGGATCTGGATTATCGTGAAAAACCCAGCTCCCATAATAAATAATTAATATGATAGAAGCAAGAACATAAGAGATTAGAAAAAATATTCTTTTTTTATTATGATATCTTTTTTTTATAATAAATATCAAAATTCCCAGTATTGAGGGCAATGAAAGCCAATAAAACATTTCAAGCCAATAATGCGAAAAGGCTAAAAAAGCTTCTCTTGGATGCCAACCAAAATAAAAAATTTTACTTTTAATATCTGTAAAATAAGAACCAATAGGCAGATGATTATGTTTAAAAATAAATTCAAATGTTTCATTGGCTGTTTGACACATTACCTTGTTCATTTCTGGGTATCCGCTTTTAAATGGATTGTTATATAAAATTTGATTATAGTAAAAAATTAGTAAAATAGTTAAAAATATGCCTGATAAAAATAAAGTAATTTTTAAAATATCCAACTTTTTAATATTGAATGACCCAATGATTATTAAAACTGGTAATAACCATAATAATTCTGATATTCTTGTGATAATAGCCAACCCAATAAATATACCTGATAAAAAAAGAAATAAATTAGCCTTCCAATTCTGAATTTTAGAACTATTAAGCTTGCTATCATTTAAATTTGTTAAAAAAAATAAACCTATTATCAATAAAACAATAAATAAAACATTATGAAACATTGGTTTTAAAGAATAATACCAATAAGGTGTAAGGCAAAACATTAGCATAGCTGAAACAAAGGCAATATCACTGCCAGATCCACTTTTATTTTTTATGCTAAAAATATTTTTTACAAACCCATAAAAAAATAAAACTCCAATTAAAGCAAAGAATAAAGTAAGGTAAGGAATAATAATTAAACTTGTAAATTTAGCTATAATACCATAAACTAAAATAATCCCTAAGAAGCTCATCGGCACAAGATAACCATTTACAACACCAATACTTCTTGGATGAACAATGTTTTTAGAAATACCATTTAATGGCTCACTGTATTGCAATTTATTTTTTTCAGCATATAATTTAGTAAAAAAATAATTGGCTGTTTCATCTGGAGATGAGAATTTTAAAAATTTATTTTCTTGTGTTGATTGAAAAATATAAAAACTACCAAATGTAAAAAAAAATACAGATAATATAATTAAAATAATAAATCGCCAATGATTTTTTAAAAAAGAATAATAACTCATAGTTTATTTAAAGTTAGCAAAAAAAGATAAACTTTTCAAGTGTTTTTATAGTGCTATTTTAAAAGATTTCTCTTCAATGTCAGATAGGTAGGAAATTACTCTGATATTATTTCGCATCAGAATAGTAAGAAAGACTGTCATTCTGAATGGAGTAAAAAAATC
>JALTFF010000044.1 GCA_027007465.1 bacterium
AAATTTTGACAATACATTACAATATTCTTGCTTTCGTTTCCCAAATTTTCTTGATAAGCCATTAAGAGGATTAGGGTTTGATAAAAAATATAATT
Source organism: bacterium (assembly GCA_027007465.1). GTDB lineage: Bacteria > Patescibacteriota > Patescibacteriia > Patescibacteriales > JALTFF01 > JALTFF01. The sequence goes on from JALTFF010000044.1 coordinate 96, forward strand.
GGGTAAGAAAAAGAATAAGTAGATTTTTAATGAAAGATTTTGACCATAATAAAACACAGCCAGTTGATTGGATATTAGGTTCTGCAATGTTTATAAGGGATAGCGCAATTAAAAAAGTTAATTATTTTGATGAAAGATATTTTATGTATTTTGAGGATTGTGATTTATGTCGCAAGATGTGGAAATTTGGTTTACCAGTTTACTATGTTCATAACATTGAATTAAAACATAAATATCACCGCGATTCTGCAAAAATAAAGGGTTTAATGTCAATTATTAAAAATAAACCAACAAGATTTCATATAAAAAGTTGGATACAATACTTTTATAAATGGCGCAGAGAAAAAATTGTTTAAATCTTTATTTAGTTACATATGTTATCTACAAAACTTATTAAAAATAGAATAAAATCTATTAAGAATACTAAAAAAATTACCAAAGCTATGGAAATGATTGCTGCTAGTAAAATGAAACGGGCAGTAAAAATGGTTTTAATGACAAGAAGCTATGCTAATTTAAGTTGGTTAACAATACTTCATTTATCAGAAACTCAAAAAAAATTACATCCATTATTAGAAAAACAAGAAGTTAAAAAAGTTCTTTTGATTCTCATAAGTTCTAATAGAGGTCTTTGCGGCGATTATAATATTAAGATTATCAATAAAGCCATTGATTCAATTGAAAAGCATAAATATAGTTCAAAGAATATAGATAATTTACAAAAGCCGCAAATAATAACTGATATTATCAATATGGGTAGAAAAGGAGGCAGAGAAATGATAAAAAGAAAATATAATATTATAGCTGATTTTCCAAAGCCAGATTTAGCTACAAGTATTAATGAAGTTAAAAGTATTTCTGATTTGATTATTAAATATTACAAAGAAAAAAAATATAATAAAATAATGGTAGCTTATACTGATTATATTTCATCATTAAAAAAGATTCCTAGAGTAAAGCAATTATTACCAATTAATATTGATGAACAAGATGAACATTTAGGGCTGGTTGGCTTAGATGATAAGGTTGGTTTGAACAAAGAATTTCTTTATGAAAAAGAAAAAAAATATTTAAAAACAAGTGATGGGTATAAACTTGAATATTTATTTGAACCAAACCCAGAAGAAGTTTTAAATCAAATGCTACCAAGATTGATAGAAATTCAATTATATCAAGCTCTGTTAGAATCAAATGCGTCTGAGCATAGTTCTAGAATGCTTGCAATGAGAAATACTAGCCAAGCAGCTGAAGAGATGATTGATGATCTTGAGCTTACATATAATAAATCTCGTCAAGCTGCGATTACCATGGAGATATCTGAAATTTCAGCAGGCACTTTTGTTAAAAATATATGAAGGAAGCTTATTTATATAAAAAATTACAAGATAAAAATGTTCAATGTCAAAATTGCGCTCATTATTGCATAATTAAACCAGGCAAAAGAGGAATTTGCGGTGTAAGGGAAAATATTGATGGAAAATTATATTCATTAGTTTATAATAAAGTTTGCGCTATTAACATTGATCCAATTGAAAAAAAACCACTTTTTCATTTTTTACCAGGTAGTCAATCATTATCAATAGCAACTGTTGGATGCCAATTTAGATGTTTAAATTGCCAAAATTGGCAAATTTCACAATTACCAAAAGAAAATGGTAAAATTATAGGCGATGATATAAAACCAGAAGAAATAATTAAAATAGCAAAAAAATATAAAACACCAAGTATTTCTTATACTTATACTGATCCAATTGTATTTTCAGAATATGCTTTAGATATAATGAAATTAGCTAAGAAAAATAAAATAAAAAATTGTTGGATTTCTAGTGGATTTTTTTCAGAAGAATTATTTAATCTAATTTCACCTTATTTAGATGCGGCTAATATTGATTTAAAATATTTTTCAGATAAATCTTATATTAAATATTCTGGCGGAAGATTGCAACCTGTTTTAGATAATTTGCAAAGAATTAAACAAAAAGGAATTTGGTTAGAAATTACAACATTGGTTATTCCAGGAATTAATGATTCTGATGAAAATTTAATTAAAACAGCTAAATTTATTAAAAATAAATTAGGCAGAGAAACGCCTTGGCATGTAAGTCAATTTTCAGGCGCGCTTTCTTGGAAAATGCAAGAAATAATAGATACTCCGATTGAAACAATTAAAAAAGCTTATGAAATTGGTAAAAAATCTGGCTTAAAATATGTTTATACTGGAAATGTTTCAGGATTAGATTCTGAAAATACTTATTGCCCTAATTGTGGAGAAAAAGTAATTGAAAGAGTCGGATATAATATTAGAAGATTTGATATAAATGGAAAATGTCCTAAATGTGAACATAAGATTGATTTAATTTTATAAGGATTTCTCACTTGGAACAACAGGTTTTTAGTGTTTGTTAGCATATAATATGTTCGTGCAGGAGCTTGTTCAAAAGATTTTTTTAAAAAATTTGACACTATTATTAAAATTATGATATAAAAATTATATGAACAAAGGAAAAATTAAACAAATTATAGGGCCAGTTGTTGATGTTTATTTTGATAGTCAGTTACCTAAAATTTATACTGCTCTTAAAATAGATTTAACTAAATTAGATATTAAAAGTAATCAAACAAAGAGTTTAATATTAGAGGTCCAGCAACATTTAGGCTCAAATCTTGTAAGAACAATAGCTATGGGCTCTACTGATGGCTTAAAGAGGGGCGTTGAAGTAGAAAATACAAATGCGCCTATTAGCGTGCCAGTAGGAAGAGAAACTTTAGGTAGATTATTTAATGTCTTAGGTCAAACAATAGATAAAAATGGTGATATAAATACTAAAAAAAGATATCAAATACACCGTCCAGCGCCTAAATTTATTGATCAATCAACTAAAATGGAAGTCTTAGAGACTGGAATTAAAGTTATTGATTTAATTTGTCCTATTACAAAAGGTGGAAAAGTTGGAATGTTTGGTGGAGCTGGAGTTGGTAAGACAGTTATTATTATGGAAT
>JALTFF010000045.1 GCA_027007465.1 bacterium
AATAATAAGATATAAGCTCTAAGTTATTGGTATCAATGTGTTCAATTGTAAAAGATGAAATGCCTCCTGTCGGGTTAATATGTGTAGTTATTTCTTTTTGTATAACTGCTAAACTATCATCATCAGCAGGGGATTTCTTTACTGTAAACCAAATAGTTGCCCCTGTAATATCAACAGGATTACCATCTTTATCCTTAAATTTTAAGGTTATAGGCTTAGTATCTCCTCGTCTAAAATCACTTATGCCAGTCATTTTACCTTCCTTTTTTGTTCTATACTTAATTTATATGCTTTATTATAAATGTCAAGTAATTGTGTCCGAGTGAACTTTGATTTCCTAAAATAAATATTCTCATACCATTTAATAGCTTGCTTAACTTTAAGCTGTTCATTTAGAGAAAGTTCTCTAAAAAATTCAGCCCTTTTTGATTTAGGTACATTAACAAGAGGGTGCAACATTTTTAAAGATTTATTCATTGATTTTAATGTTCCATTATGTAAATAATATTGTGCTAAATAATGAATAGCTGCATCTTTATCACCCACCTTAATAGCTTTTCTAAAATAGAAAGCATAGTTTGACTTCTCAGTTGGTATAGTAACAGGTCTTTCAATTCCATTATCTTTTGCCCAAGTCCTTGCTATATCTTTAACTGTATAATAATTTGCCTCTTGTACGTCAGTATCATAAAACAATGACCTAAATGCAACATTCCCAAGCATACTTAAAGCACCCTTTTCATCTGGCTTAACTGGATTATTAGATAGCAAAACTTCATAAGGTAAACCCATACCATATAAATTTAAGGCGTGTTTATATTTATCTCTAATTACTCTTGGGCTAAATACACTTGGGTATAATGAAAGACCAGACATAAGTTCAATAGATGTTTTTAATATAGGTGATGCCATATTTACAAGTTTATTAACAGGTGCTTTAGCTACATCTTTAAATATATCTGGAATTGGTTTCATACCTGTTGTTGCCTGATGTATAACTTCTGGAAAGTTTGATAATCCTCCCCAATCTAATAAGTCTGTTAAAGAACTATTTATACTTAAAGTTTTAGCCTCACCATTATTGTCTACACCAAGAATAAGTGAAATTCTACCTGAATTAGCATCATTTATTTGGTCAGATACCTGTGGGAACATTAAAGAGTTCCAAGCTGTTACCATTCCGTATAGGGCATAAGCTCTTACTGTTAAAGCAGCAGCTTGTGTTACAGGAATTTTACCTTGTTTAAGCATTTTTGTAGTTACCTTAAATAAGTTATAATATCTACCCATATTAACTTCTGTCCAAGACCAAAATGGAATTAAATTTGTTCTTAAATACTGACCACTTGGTGAAATATTACCATAATCCCCAATGCCCTCTCTTGCCATTTTAGCTGCTAATTCATCTATTTTGCCTTCTTTTATAAATTCTTTAGCAATATCATTATCTACTACAGAAGTAATATTTTCAAGCTTTTCATTTTTAAGCATTTCTTTATAATGCCTATAAGCTGCCAATCTTAAAATGCTTTCTCTGTAGTTATTCCACTTACCAGCCAGCTCAAAATATTGTTGGTATATTCCTGGCTTAGTACCCATAACATCTCTAAACTTATCTATAGTTGCTATCTTTAAAACCTCTTCTGATGTTAAGTTAGAGCCTAAAACCAATGAGTCTTCAGCTTCTTGTATTTCTTTTATTACATCTGTAGATAAATCTTTTTTGTCCCTTATATAATAATTATACAAATCTTTGGCTGCTTTTGGTGAATGTTTAAAGACTATCTTAGGGGAAAGTGTGAATGCAAATTCAGCATCTGATACAGCATTATTAGTAAAATATTTAAGTATCCTAAATGGTGAAAACAACACCCATTTCTTAAAAGTAGAAATATTAAATCTCAAAAATTTTTCAATAGAAGATGGCTGAGCTAATCTTACAACTCTCTCCATTGCTTTAATTGTATCTTTATGTGCTAAAAATTGGTCATTATATTTTTGAATACCAACGCCAGGTCTCATTTCTTTTTCTATTCTACTTAAATCTACTGAGGAAATTCCTTCTTCTAAAATCTTTTTAGCTAAATCATTAGGTATTTGATATACTGTAAATATATGTGGAATATCATCTATAGTATGTACTTCAAAGTCCTTATATTTTTCTCGTAGGTCGTCATAGCGGTACGCAATTGCTAAAGCATCTTTCAAATCTTTTACTTTAATGATATTCTTACTCTTCAAATCCTTTTTAAGTTCTTCCCAAGTATAATTTTCAGCGGTCTTTAGGTTAGGCAAAATGTTATCTGCATAGTCTTTTAAAAGATTAAACTGTGCCAATGCTTCATATTCAGAATAAATATATTCAGTAACATACGGTTCGGCAGAATTTACTCTTTCAAGTAAAGGATTTACCATAGGAGTATTACCCTCATAAGTAGTATGCAACTTTATCCTATCGTGAAAAGTTCTTTCTGTTATTCTATGGAAATAGCTTTCTACATCTAAAAATTGTGTAGAGCTTATATATCCTTTTTCTTTCAAATAATCTATTAAATCAGATAGTATCTTTGTTCTTCTCTTTAAGGCTTCTTTAACAGCAGGTGTACTATCAACTTTCTTTTGTAGTTTATTTAAAGTATTAACAACATCATCTTCTGTTTTAAATAGCCCTTTCCATTGCATTTGAATATTATCAAAAGTCTGTATTTTTTCTGATAATGAATGGTGTATGTCCTTTATAATAAGATATTGCTCCATTAACTTTTTGTCTGGCTCTTCTAAACCCTTTAATATTTCAGACATTTGACGTATTGTTTTTTCGTGAGCTATTGATTTTAAAGATGCTAATCTTCTAACAACTTCTCTTGCCTTTATTCTCTCTGGTATATTTAATTCAGGAGCAATACCTTTAGTAAAATCTGTAAAGAAGTTTTTTACAGCTGAGAGTGCTTCCATTGTTGTTTGGATAGCTCTGTTCTTTAGTTTTAAATCCTCTCTATGTGATAAAGTTTCAACTATATTGCCAAAATTATCCACAATAGAACCTGAAGATGGCATTGAGAATTTTGGTTGGGATAATAAATTAGTGTTATAATGCATATAAGCCATATAATCAGCATTAGGCTTAGCTTCACCTGATAGTATTTTATAATAAATATCTTCTGGTGTTTTTGCCCCTTTAAATTTTAGCTTTAATTTAAATAAGAATTTCTTTACTCTTTGGTATATATTATTAAGTAAACCTTTTTTGTAGAGTTTACTATTTACGCTATACAAAGCAAAATCATCTGCTATTTTCTCATCCCAACTTCTTGGGTCATCTTTAAAAGTTTCAGTGTGTTTCTTTAAAATAGCTAACTCTTTATCAGATAGCATTCCATATTTATCTATTATATGAAATAATTCGTGATATAATGTTTTACCAACAGTATCATCAGTATGATGAGCAAGCATTACAAGAGCAGACTTTTCTTTTGTATTAAAAATAACTGAGCCATTTATATGCTGTACTTTATCTAACAGTTCTTTATCTGAAAGATGGTTTAGGTCAATATTATAATCATCTTTAAAAACCTGGATAACTTTATCCCTGCCGCCTAAATCCTCTAAAGATAAATGTGAAATTAATTTCACTTTTATTTTTTTAGCTAACTCTTCGCCAAAAATATTCTTAATAATTTTTTCTGGTTTAAAATCAAAACTTTTTTCTGCTTCTTTGCTTATAGTATCAACTGCTTTATGATAGCTATCAAATATTCTCTTTACATCTGCGGATAGCTTTATAATATTTTTATGCTGGTAAGGTGCAGTTTGGTCAATGAGAGTATCTAATGCAGTAGCCCATTTTTTTACATCTTCGCCAGTTATCTTATCTTTTTCAAAGGCTTGTTTTTTTCTAAACTTATAAATATCTTCTATTTTATCTAAAAGATTTTCTTTTATATATTTAGTAATTTTTATACCTTGCTTTTTAGCATAGTCAATTAAATCTTTTCCAGATGGTTTCTTTTTGCTAAAGGTATTTTTAGACTTTTCATTTTTAAATGGAAAGACAGCATCTCCTTCGTGAGATACAAAACCAAACTGTTCTTTAAATGGAACACCTTCATCATCAAAAAATGGCTGAATATTTTCAGATTTATTATATAAATCGTCAGCCACTTTTTCTAAATCTTTTGAAGTTATTGTATATTCATTAGATTTTTTATTGCTTTCGTTACCTATATACTTTTCTTTTAAATGTTTCTTACGATTCTCCCACCATTTAGAAGTGTAGGCAGTATTATCATTTAACCATTTCTCATTATCTTTTATCTTGTTGTTAAAACTTTCCCATTCTGCCTGTAGTGCATCTGGGGGTGTTTTAGTTTCTTTTATAAAATAGTCAGGATACTTTTTTTCAAATGCATCTTGCTGTTTAATTAATTTCTCTTTTCTTTTTTCATACTCTGCCGTTATTTTTTCATTATGTGCATCTACCTCTTCTTTAGTAGGTAAGATTAAATAATGTTCAGTTCCATCGGGTGAGGATACCCGAATTTCTTTATTTGTTTTATTTTTATCTTTTACATATTTTATAATCTCAGGAGAAACCTCAAAAGATTTGGGTTTAGCATTTTTTGAATTTCCTTTAAAAGTAAGCTCATTTGTTTTTTCATTTATAGAAATATCACCAGCTTTATCATCAATAACCCTATCCACAAATGTTTTCCAAGTAGTATATTTCTTTCCCCTACTTCCAGCAACCACACCATTCTTTTCGTCTTTGGCTATTTTTAATACTCTTAAATCTGTATGAACAATATCATTAAGAGAGGGTAATTTTTTAGGTTTTGGATTTCTTGGAAGAGCTTTTAATTTATTTTGTGGTAATGCTTTCCTATTAGAAGCTGGTAATTTTTTAGCATTTCTTTTAAATTCTGTTTCTATTGGTATAACTGTGTCATTTTTAGGTTCTGTATATCCTATTCGTTTTAGATTTTTATTTTTTGGTAAGGCTTTAATACCTTCTTTAAAATATAGCATATTCAAATTATGTATCTGATTACTTATATACTCTTTCTCTTTTGCTTGTGCTTCACCCATTTTATCTTTTAATCCCTGTAATACTGCTATTTTATTAAAAATTCTTTCTGGTGAATCTTTTGCAGTTACTCTTGATAACTTATCTATAATTGGTCTTATAGTTTTTTCTGTTAGTTCTGACGGTAGCATTCTATCTATTTGGTCTGAATATTCTTTTTTCCTCTCATCTAATAGTTTATTAAATTTAGCTTGGAATTCTTTATGTATTTTTAAAGCTAAATCACGATTTGTTTTATTCTTAGATGAGCCTATTTCTACTATTCTTTTAAACATATTTGGGATAGTTTCTGGTGTTTCTGAAAACTTTGCATTATCATTTCCAAATATATAAGTTTTTGCCATTTCAGGGGTATATTTATCTTTGGGTATTTTATCCCCTATTTTTGATAGAATTTTATTCTCTGTTAATCCAGTAGATTTATAAATCTCTACAGTTTTTTTATAATCTTCTTTACCTTTTGTATTCTTTATAATTGGCTCTTTACTATTAAACTTATCTAATATAGCTGCTTTATGGTCTTCTTCTGAATATTTATAGGGTGTTGTTTCGCCTTTAGATGTTTTTACTTTTAAACCTTCTATTTTTGATATTGCTTTTTCATCACCAACAGGAGTTGATTGATATATGTCTTTAACTTTATTTAATCTCTTGCCAACTTTTGTTTGCAATATAGAAAGAGCTTCTAATTTCTTTTTCTTTTCATTAGCTTGAGCCAAATCTTTTTGAAATAGGGGTTCAGCATTTTCTTGGCTTTTTCTTAATTTTGCAAGTTCTTCTTCTCTTTTAGATTTTATATTTTTAAGTTGCCCTAATACATCTGTTAATTTACTTACTGTTTCCTTTTTATCTATAATTTTATTTCCAAATTCCTCAGCTTTACCCAAAGTTGATATAGCACTATCTATTTTTTTACTGAGTATGTGTGCTTCTTTTGGTTTATCTTTAAAATTATCTGGATTTATATTAGAAAGTTCCTCTAAATTTTTATTTAATATCTCTTTATATTTAACAGCTATTGGTGATTTAGGATTTTTCTTTATTATTCCGATTAAATTATTAGTTTGATTCTGTATAGCATCTACATTTTTTATATACCCATTTAATTCATCTGAATGTTTTTGTTCTTCAACTTTTAATTCATTAGAAACTTTTTCTTTTCTAATTTCTTCTTTAGCTTTTGCTATGCCACCTAATCCGCCAGTTACACCCCCAAATAATGCACCAAGAATAGCTGGTTCTTCTAATTTTTTTGTGTCTATGCCTTGACCAGAACCAAGTTCTTTAACAGCCTCAGCACCTGTTAAAGTGGCTGATTGTAATAAACTCTCTTTTAAACCTTCAATAGCTGCTGATGTTGCTTTTGGAAATGCTTTAGCTATATTAGAACCTGTTAGGGTTTTTATTAACTCATTAGATACCCCTTTTTCTGCTTTAGTTGCTCCTTTAAGAACACCTAATGCTCTTTCTGGTGAAGCGGTGTATAAAGTTGAAGCTGCCAAACCTGATGCTGTAGCTGCCAGAGGACTCTTTTTATTCTCTGGCTGGTTGCCATAAACTTCACCTATTTGAGAAGGTGCTACTACTGCTTGAGTTTGTATATTCCTTCCAATAATATCTTGAATAGCTCTTGCTTTTCTTTGCTGTTCAGTAAAGTTAAGAGCCTCTTCAATAGCTTTTGAAACTTCCTCAGCCTTTGATGCTTTCTTTGCTATGCCCAATGCTCTTAATACAGATGGGGCTAACCTTGATGCTCCTTCAAGAACTCTACCCCCCAATCCACCAGCAGCCATCTCAGCACCAAATTCACCAAGACCGCCACCTAATTGTGCAGCATATTTTAAACCTGTTCCTATATTATGTATATCCCCTAATCCTATTTGTGGAACATAATTTCTTTCTTGTTCCTGTTGTATTTGCTGTACTCTATTGCTATAATATTCTGGAGATTCCATTCCAAGCATTTTACTAAATTCATCAAGATTTTTAAGAGTGCCTAAATAGCCTTCATAAAATCCTGATTTAGCAGTTTGCCATAAAGATGGTGCACTATTTTTATATATTATTTTAGATGCTGCAATTGTAGGGTCTTTGTATTTCTTTAAAAGAGTGTCAACTTCTTGTTTATTATTTGAATTTTGAGAAATATAATCTTGTAAATAAGCATCAGGTGAAGAATATTGCCCTTTTATTTTATTAAAATTTTCTAAATAATTTTGATATTGTTTACTCATTTCTTTAAATCCTTTTCAGATAGTGCTGCCCAACCTTTAGGACTTTTTATACCTAATGATTTATTTATATATTTAGCTATACCATCTATTGCTGCTTGGCTTGATGCTGTTGGTGTAGTTGCATTTACAGTAGCCAAATTTTTTAGAATATTTGAAAGTGTTGCTAATGTTTTTGTTTTTGTGTTATTTTTTGCATTAGCCAAATTAGTTTTGTATATATCAGCTAAATTTTTAACATTTTGATTTGTATTCATCTGCTGTTCTTTATTTAATATATCCTTATACTTATTAGAAGTATTATTTAATATTTTACTCAAATTAAATAAATTATTTTCATTTGCTATACTTGTTCCTTTATTAAAATTATTTATATTACTATTTTGATTTTCAACTGCTCGTACTTCATTTAATGCCATAATTGCTTTTCCAATATCAGGTAGATTAAGACTATTTATTCTATCAAAATAAGTACCTAAATCAGCTGTAGCTGGATGAGTTTGGTTTACAAAATCCTGTGGCTGAAAACTATTTAACCTATTTAATACATCTGGTAAAGCAGTATTTAAATCATTAGCAGGTTGCGGAGTTGCAGCTTTAACAGGAATATATTTACCATCTACCCAGAATCCACCTGCATTAGTCTTCTTATTTTTTGTTTTACTTTTAATGTAAGATGTTTTTACAGGAGTAGAAGTATTTTGCTGATTTTGTTTTATAAGTGCATCATATATATTCCCAATAAAAGGCTTATCAATTTCTGAATAAGTAGCAGGTGGGTTAAAAAAGTAAGTAGGAAAATTTGCCATAATTAAACTCCTTATTTATTAGACAAGATATAATCTTCACTATATCTTGCCTCTCTAATGGTAGATATGCTATCATTATGAGCTATTGCTTCTCTTTGGCTATCAGAAATTGTTGCACTTACATTCATTGCATTAACCATACCTGCCACAAGAGTAGTTAAAAAATTTGCCTGTGATTTTAAACTCTCTAAACTAAATTCACCTTTCTTTACATTAGCGTCTATCTTTTCTTTTTCTAATGCTAATTGACTTTGTATTTGTTCTATCTGCTGCTTTAATTCTAATTCACTTATTGTGCCAAATGCTGTTGAAATTGTGTTTAATGCTGTTACTATTTCGCCATAAACTTGTGCAACTGCTTGATTTAATTCAACTTGCATTTTATATACCATAGTTTTCACATCATATTTTTTTCCAATTAGAGCTAATAAATCGCCTAATAATTTTGAACTATTTTGTAAATAGGATAAGTCAGTCTCTATTACTGCTCTTGTATTATTTACATAGTTAGTAAATAAAGTTGCACCTATTTCTTTGTTTTTTAATACAAGTGATGCTACCTCACCTGCTATTTGTACAGCTGTAACTCTATTAGCTTCCGCTATATTTTGGTTCATATACTCTATATCAGCTATATGAAATCCATTAGGCAGCATATATCCACGAGTAAACTCTTCTCTTTGTAATCTATATATATCCTCTTGATATTTTAACTCTGTCTTTCTTTGTGCTCCTGTTAAAAGTCCAGATTCAATAGCATCTAAATTTGATACATCTCCACCTTTTAATAAATTTTTGGCATCATTTAGTATATCTTCAAGCTCTGTTTTTATATAATCTAAATCAGGTGATATGCCAGAATACCCAGATAGCAAATTATTTATTTTAACTTCTATATTAGAAAAATCACCATCTAAACCATTAGTTAATGAATTTATTTTATCTGATATGGCATTAAATTCTGAAACATAAGATTCAAGTTTATTTGAAACAGAAACCAAATTATTTGCATTGTGGGTTAATCTGCTGGTATCTAAATTTATATCTGTATTTATATCATTTAGTGCATCAACAGGAATGGAGTCTCCAACACCTAAAAATGAATCTAATGCCCCAGATAATTCATTTTTATACCCTTTTATCCAATTATTTAAATTATCAAATGTTTCTTGAACCTTAGTTCCTGCTCCACTTGTCCAAGAGCCATCATGCCCGCTATCAAAATAGCTACTACCTATTACAGGCAAACTACCCATTATATTCTCCTTCATTAATTAATTCTGATGTGGTATCTAAAATACGAATAGGCATCCAATTATCCTCATTCAGCATAAATCCATAATAAATATGTGTAGGAACTCCACCAAGTTCTGATGGGTAAATTTTAATTAAAGTGAAATCAATTTCACTTTCTCCAGTATTTGACATAACTTTTATAAGTTTAAAAGGTGCATCTTGGTCAACATGCCCTTCTGGTGTTAAATTAAAAGTATATATATTATAAGATACTATTTCCTTATAGAATTTAGGGTAACTAATTTTCAAAGTTATTCCTCCATTTGGTGTATCTAATTTTGGGTCATCTATAATAATCTCAGACACATCAGAATTAAAAAAGGGATTAGATGCTGACACAAAAAAGTAAAATTTATGAGAAGCATCTTTCCTCATTTCTCCAGCATTCCCTGATTCAATTGTGTAACTTACATCTGGCTTGCCTTCTAATTTGTGATATTCCTGTTCTTTATATACATCATCTATACCATCCTTACCATATAGTTTATACCCAATAACGCATTTTTTCAAGGTGTCTTTTGCCTCATCACAACCATTTGCTTCCATTTGAATATAAGAATAA
>JALTFF010000046.1 GCA_027007465.1 bacterium
TTTGATATTACCATTTTTTCCATAAATTAGCAAGGATCCGCATTTAGGGCATTTTTCGCCTGTTGGTTTTGACCAAAGAGCAAATCTACATTCTGGATAATTGTTACAAGCATAAAATATTCCTCTTCTACTTCTTTTCTCAACTATTTCTCCCTTGCCGCATTGGGGACATTTAATCCCAGTGTTTTTGTTAATATTTTTAGTATTTTTACATTTTGGATAATTAGAACAAGCTAAAAATGGTCCATATCTACCTATTTTAACAACCATTGGCGCTCCGCATTTTTCGCATTTTTCTGATTTATATTTTTCTTTTAATTTTTCTAATTCAGTATTATTTTTTTGTTCTTTATTATTGATGTTATTTAAATTTTTAGTGTTTTTACATTTTGGATAATTAGAGCAAGCTAAGAATTTTCCATATCTACCTATTTTAACAACCATTGGTGCTCCGCATTTTTCGCAAATTTGATCTGTTTTTTCCTCTGGAACAACTTCTTTTTTGTTAATTTCTTTGTATTTTTTTTGTAAATTTTCATTAAATGGTTTGTAGAATTCACTGATAACTGGCTGCCATTTTTTATTACCAGAAGCAATATCATCTAAATCTTCTTCCATTTTGGCTGTAAATTTATAATCAACTATTTTAGAAAAATGTTTTACTAATAAATCATTAACTATAAAAGCTATCTCTTGTGGACATAATCTTTTATTCTCATCTCTTTTTACATAATTTCTTTGTTCAATAGTAGAAATAATAGGGGCATATGTTGATGGTCTGCCAATGCCATATTTTTCTAATGTTTTTACTAAACTTGCATCATTATAGCGAGCTGGCGGTTTTGTAAAATGTTGTTCTTTTTTAATTTTTTCTAAATTTAGAATTTCTTTTTCTTGCAAATTTGGGAGTAAATTTTCTTTAGTAGTTTCTGGATAAATTCTTAAATAACCATCAAACTTAATTGTTTGCCCACTAGCTCTAAATTGATATTTTTCTGTTTTATGGTTTTCTAAAACAGCATCAATATCAATGATAGTATTATTTAAGATAGCGTTTGTCATTTGCGAGGCTAAACTTTTTTGCCAAATTAATTGATAAAGTTTAAATTGATTTTTATCTAAATATTTTTTAACCTCATTAGGTGTTTGTTTAATGTCTGTCACCCTAATAGCTTCATGCGCTTCTTGAGCTTTTTGGACTTTTGTTTTATATATTTTTTTTCCATTATAATAATTTTTTCCAATATTTTCTATTATATATTTTTTAGCTTGTTCTAAAAATAAATTTGACAAATTAAGGCTATCAGTTCTCATATAGGTAATCAATCCTGTAGAGCCTTTTTTCCCAAGTTTAATACCTTCATAAAGTTGTTGCGCAATCATCATTGTTTGTTTAGCTGAAAATCCTAAATGATAATTTGCAGCTTGTTGGAGAGTTGAAGTAATAAATGGAGGAGGAGAGATTTTTTGAATTTGTTTTTTTTCAATTTTAATAATTTGATATTTAGCGTTTTTTAAATTGTTCAAAATTTCATCGGATTGTTTCTGGCTTTTTATAAATAGCTTATCAATTATTTTATTATCAATCTTATGTAGTTTTGCTTTAAATATTTCTGAGGAAGATTTAGCATTTGATGATTTAAAAAGAGCTTTAATACTCCAATATTCTTGTGCTTTAAATGATTGAATTTCTCTTTCTCTTTCTACAATTAATCTTACAGCAACACTTTGTACCCTACCAGCTGATAGTCCTTTTGCAACTTTTTTCCATAAGAATGGTGATAATTTATAACCAACTAATCTGTCTAAAATCCGCCTAGCTTGTTGTGCGTTGACTAAATTTATATTGATTGTTCGTGGGTGTAAGAGAGCATTTTGTATAGCTTGCTTTGTTATTTCATGAAAAACAATTCTTTGATATTGTTGATTATTTTTATTATTCAGAATTTTTAAAATATGCCAAGCAATAGCCTCTCCTTCACGATCTTCATCGCTAGCTAAAATAATTTTTTCAGCTTTTTTAGCATAATTTTTAAGTTCTTTAACAACAGGCTTTGATTTTGAGAGAATTATATATTCTGGTTGAAAATTATTGTTGATATCAATTCCCAATTTGCTTTCTGGTAGATCCCGCACATGGCCGTAAGATGATTTTATTTTGTATTTATTGCTTAAAAATTTTGAAATTGTTCGCGCTTTAGTAGGCGATTCTACTATTACTAAATACATATAATTATTTTTTAAATTAGCACATATTGCATTCCACCTAAATTTTTTACCATACCTTTCATTTCCATAATAGTTAGTGTACTATTAACAGTTGCTGTGTCAAGTCCTGATTTTTTGATAATTTGATTTATATGCTTTGGTTCTTTACTTAAAAGAGCAAAAATAATCTTTTCTGATTCTGATTTAGGCGCTAAAATTTTATTTTCAACAAATTGCTTTACTTGTTTTAAATCAAGAGCTTCTAAAATATCTTCAGCGCTAGTTACTAATATTGCTCCTTTTTTTATTAAATTATTAGCTCCAATTGACATTGGGCTATAAATACTTCCAGGTATAACAAAAACATCTCTGCCTTGCTCTAAAGCGCAACGAGCTGTTATTAAAGCGCCAGATTTTTCTCCTGCTTCTATAACTAAAACGCCCTTTGATAAACCAGAAATAATTCTATTTCTTTGAGGAAAATGAGTTGGTAGGGCTGGAATATTAGGTGGATATTCGCTTAATACAACTCCATTACTTTCAATAATTTGTTCCATTAAATTAAGGTTAGCGGCCGGATAGATATTTTTTCTTTTTAGTCCAGAGCCGAGAACTGCTATAGTAATGCCATGATTATTAAGAGTAGCTTGATGAGCTAAAGTATCAATACCATAAGCCATACCAGAAACTATTATTAGATTATTTATAGCTAATCTGCTTGTAATGTCTTGAACTACCTGCCTGCCATAAGTAGTGACTTTTCTTGAACCAACAACAGCTAAAGCAAATTGGTTAATTGATTTTATATTTCCTTTAAAATATAAAATTGGTGGAGGATCATAGAT
>JALTFF010000047.1 GCA_027007465.1 bacterium
CGAAAATTACTGAAGAACAATTTAATAATATAAGCGATGGATTAGCTGAGGGATATTTTGATCATAAAGATGCAAAAATTGCGCCTCAAGCAGATAACAAAACTATAGATAAAACATCATCGCAAAAATTAAATAACAAAGAGATAGCAGAATTAGATAAAATCAAAAGAACTCTAAAATGGTTAAATAGACAGGGAGCTTCTTGGTTGGATTTCAAAGTAGCTGCTGAAGAAATTTTAGATTCTAATGCGTCTCAAGAGCAAATTCAAAAAAAAGCAGAAGAATTACGGCAAGATGATATTGAATATTATTCAAAAATTATAAAAGCTATAGAGAATAATGATATTGAGACAATAAAAAAGTTAAATGATGAAAAAAGAATAAAAGTTGAAATTTTCAATTTAGAAAAACAAATAAAAGATGTTAAAGACAAGATAAAACAAACAGAGGAAAAATTATCAATAATGGGCATACAATATGATTATTTAAAATCAGATGGATTTAATCCGCCAGAAAAAGCTAAACAAGAATTAAACGATTATTTAAATGAATTAAAAAATCATTTGCAAGAATTGCAAAATCATTTACTAAGATTAAATGAAAAATTAAAAGCAAAAGATGAATATGAATATGAATATGAATATGAAGAGAGTTTTATAGGAGAGAAAAAAATAAGAACAGAGATTAAAGAAGATTATCAAGAAATAGAGGAAATGTCAGAGAAATATTTTAAAAATGATAATGAAAAACAAAAACTTTTAAAAGAAGCGCAAGATTTATTTAATAAATCCAAACAAACTAAAAATCGTTCTGAACTGGATAGAATATCTCATAGATTAAGAGCCATTAGAGATGAGTTATTTATAGAAACTTTATCTATAGAGGATATAAAAGCGCAACAAAAAAGAGCAGAAAAAAGTGGAATAGACAAAGAAGTAGTTAGTGTTTTGAAAGAAGAATTTAATATTACTGAGGAAGAATTAGAAAAAATAGAAGGATTTAGCCAATTATCTAAGGGTCAACAATTTTTAGTTTTGGAAAATTTAAAGCAGTGGGTTTTAGGTGAAATACAAACTAAAGCTATTAGGGATTTTGAACAAAAAAAGCAAGAATATATTAAAAATGCAGAAGATAATTCAAAATTAAAATCTATACTATATGGCGCTAGAACTCTTTTTAATAGCGCGCGACTTAATTTAGCAAAAGGTTGGAAAATAAAAAAATTTGAAAAAATAAATAAGGATAATATTAAAGAAGATAAGCAAAGAGAAAAAGTTAAACAAGCATTAGGCAGTTTGGTTGAGCAAGTAAAAAGAGCAGGAATAGAAGTTAATTTAGTAGAGACAAAGCAGGGTAAAAAAGATATTGAAATTCAATATCTATCAACTAAACAATTTAAAGGACAAGATAAAATCATTATTGAAAAATTTAATAAAGCTGCTACTAATTTTAGTAAAATTCCTGCTTTATGGGGCACTGAGTCATATAAGATTGTTGATAAAAGTAAATATGTAAAATATAATCAAATAAAAAAAGAATATGAAGAAATCAGGGGAAAAGCATTAAACATATTAAATAGTAAAAATTTATATAATATTAAAGATAACCCAGAAAATAAAAAAGCTAAAAGCGATGATATGGAAAGAGCAGCTATTGGAGAGGCATTAAAGCAGATGAATGAAATTGATATGAATGTAAAAATTAATCAATTTTTAAACACTAATCCAGAAGTTGAAGAAGCTCTATTAGATATTGATAAATCAGCTTTTAAGCGAGCATTAGGCGCATTTTTTAAATCTGAAAAAGGAATGGCGATTACTTCTGGCATTTTATCAAGATATGTTGCTAAGACAGCTTTACTCTTTGGTGTTACAGCAACTACATATACTGTTGCTATGCCAATTATAACTATTACTGGAGCAGCTGGATTTGGAGCTTGGAGAGGCAGAGTTAGAGGTAAGGAAGATATTAAAATTAGAGAAAAAGAATTAAGCAGAAAAAGCATTAGAGAAAAAAATCTTAAAAGAGCTGAAAGAGAAAAAAGTTTAAAGGAGTTAAGTAGGCTAGAAGAAGAAATGGCATTAATTAAAGACAAGCAAGGAGAAGATTTTCTTAAAAAACAGATGAGAGTTACAGAATTAAAGACGTTTCTTCATACTGATAATAAAATTACAAAAGAAAGAAATTTTGTTGACGCTAAAAGTTTAACAGATAAGATAGCTCTTATGATTGATAAAATAGATAATTCAGAAAGTGAAGAGCAGAGAAATAAATTAATTAATTCTTTAAAAGTTAGGATAAATTATACTAAACGAAAGATTGAAGAAGGTTTGGTAAATTTTGGCAATGAAGATGAAATAATTAACAATACTTATAATTTGACATCAAAATTAAGCAATGCGTTAAATTATATTGGCGAATATAGTGTAGAAGAAAAAAGCGGGAAAATTCAGACCAAGGGAAAATTAGAGGAACGGATTAGTAAAATGTTAGATACAAAAAGTTTAAAAATAACAGAACAACAAAAAGAATATTTGGAAAAAGAATTAATAAAAGGAATGTTGTTTTCCTTAGGATTTGTTACTATTGGCATGGGAATATCTATGTATTTTGATGATGAAATAAATAAATATATTGATAAGCCAATAAAAAGTATTTTTGATAAAATTAGAATTTTTATTGATAAATTAGGTAATAAAAATTTAAATAATACAAAATCATCATTATTTGGCAAAGAATTAGGAGGAATTATAAGAGAACATTTTAGAAAAAGTAAATTAGGAAATAACATAGGGCAAAACCAAAAAGGCATAATATCTCAAGCAGAGCTTAGTCGAGTTATAAAAGAACATTTTAAAAATGAGAATCAGACTTGGAATTTTCCCCAAACAAGCAAAGCAAATGTGCCTATTAGCCATAGTAATGGTGGAGCGAGCATAAAAACGGGAGAAATATTACCAGCTCATTCTAATGCGCGTGCTAGCACAAAGTTAGAAAAGTTTTGGCAGGCTAAAGTTGACAAAGGTGATTCACCTCTTAAAATTGCCAAAAATATCTATAAAGAACACGCGCAAGATTTAGGATATAAAGGAAATATTCAAAACCATACTGCATTAGATAAATGGGCTGAAAAAGCTAGCGCGCGACATATTGTTGGGCAATATATTAGCGAGCATAGTGATAAATATAATAACTTAATTGAAAGTATTGGTAGGCCGCCAAAAAATCCAGCTCAATTAGATGACTGGTTGCATAAAGTTCCGAAATCTACTTTTAATGAAATTTTAAACAAAAAAGTTCCTAATTTAGTTTTTAAAGGTGATATAATAAAAGTTGGGCAAAATGGCGATATTTCTGCTTTTGACACAAGCCATAATTTAAGAACAGGACATATTAATATTGTTAAAACAATACATAATAATTCTAATAACATACAACATAATATTAATAAAGCTACAACCACTGGTAAACCTATTACATTTAAGCAAGCTAATACGGAAATTAAAGATATTAAAGATATTAAAGATATTAAAGATATTAAAGGAATACCTTTTTTAAAAAATCATCCAGAATTTATTGATAAACCTAAAGTTTTTAATGAATTGCGAAATTTAGCTAAAACAGGAAGTTTTAGTTTATCTGATAGTTTAAAATATTATAAGTTATTTAAAGGAAATTTGGACACATTAAAAATAGGTGGTGAGTGGAATAGAAACCAAATTGAAATTTTACAACATTTAAAAGGTAAAGGTGATTATAGAAAGATACTAAATGCTTTAAAATTTGTTAAAGATATTAGAAAAAATGTTGGATTTAAAACAGTTTTAGCAAAATTAAAAATAAATCCAGACGATAAAGGAGCTTTAGAAGAATTAAAAAAGTTATTAAAGATTGATAATATTAAAAATGTTCGTTGGAGTAATGATGGCAATAAATTAATTGCGCGGATAAATAAGCATCCTTGGTTTGATAAAGATAAAGTGATATTTTCAAAAAACTAACATTTATGACTTGCTGGGTTAAAGGATGAATTAAAAAATTTTTGTAAATTATAGAATGATTTATTTCTGTTTATTTTGCTTTGTGGATGCAAGGCTGGAAACTTTTTAAACAAGTTTAGAAAAGGAGCTCAACTCATAAAAAGGAGTTGAGTTTTTTGATATTGACATTAAGTAAAATAAGATTTAATCTAAATATATACTATTGGAGAGGTGCCAGAGTGGCTGAATGGGGCACCCTGCTAAGGTGTTGTAGGTGAAAGTCTACCGAGGGTTCAAATCCCTCCCTCTCCGCTATATTTAATCTAAGGATTTGCGCGCATCTGTGAGGTGTCTGGCAAATATTTGGTAAATTTTATTGTTTAAAAAGTTTATCTTAATTTAGATTGGTGGGATGCCAGAGTGGTTGAATGGGCTGGTCTTGAAAACCAGAGTGCCTTCACGGGTACCGTGGGTTCGAATCCCTCTCCCACCGCTTTTTTGAGCTAAAAGTTCTTATTATCAAATCTATTATAACGGGCGAGAGGATAATCGCGTCTTAAATTTAATCTAAGATGAGGAAAGTCCGGGCGTTCCTGATAATAATTTAATTATCAGAGCAGAGTAGTGGGTAACACCCATCCTATTTTATCTAAAAGTAAAATAGCGAGGTGCGAACAGAGACGTCTGCTTTTGCGAAAAAGCAGATTTCCTATTTTAGGAAAAGCCCCAAAAGTAATTTTGGGGGTGAAACGGCTAAATCCTTACTTGAACGCAAGGCCGAGCTCTTGCTATAGCAAGAGAGTGCCGCTTGAGCTCAAGAGTAATTTTGAGCCTAGATAAATGATTATCGTCTTAATTTATTAAGATACAGAACCCGGCTTATATCTCGCCCGTTTATATTTTTATATTTACTTCAAAATAACAAACTATTAGAATGTCTGTAAAGATTAAAATAGTATTATAATTGACTTGTTGTTGATAAAATTGTAATCTAATGTTAGATTATGATTATAAAGAAAGTTAAAATAATTTTATTGATTTTTTTACTTTTTCCTAACTTTGTTTTTGCCAAAAGCATAAAGCAATCAGGACAAAACTTTCAAGAGAATATTTTTAAAGCTGAAGTCTTGCAAGTTTTAAATCAAAAAAACATTGTTAGAAAAGATGGGTCTAGATCTATTGTGCAAAAATTAAGAGTTAAGGGATTACAGGGAAAATGGAAAGATAAAGAAATTGTTTTTAATTATATAGAAGAAGATGCTATTGTTAGAGATTTATATAAGAAAGGAAATAAGGTTTTAGTTTCTTGTAGCCAAGATGTAAATGGAAATTATAAATTTTATATCATTGGTTTTATTAGAACAGATAGTATATTTTTACTTACTTTAATTTTTGTTTTAACTATTGCGCTTACTGGTAGATGGCGAGGTATAAGAGCTATTTTAGGGCTTATTTTTAGTTTCTTTGTTATTTTAAAGCTTATTATTCCTCAAATTTTACAAGGCAGTGATCCATTATCTATTACATTAGCTTATTCATTTTTAATAATTATAGTTTCTACTTATTTAGTTTATGGGCTTGATAAAAAGTCAACTATTTCAATTATAGGTACATTTTTTGGTATTTTTATTGTAGGTATTCTTTCTGTAATTTTTACAGATTTAACTCGCTTAGTTGGATTTGCCCAAGAAGAAACTATTTATTTAATGAATATAATGGGACAAAAATTAAATATGCAAGGACTTCTTTTGTCTGGTTTTATAATTGGCGCTATAGGTATTTTAAGTGATATAACAGTAAGCCAAGTTTCAACAGTTAAAGAAATAAATGGGGCTAACTTAAACTTATCCAAAAAGAGTTTATTTGGAAAAGCTATGAAAGTTGGAGTTGACCATATATCTTCTATGGTTAATACATTATTTTTAGCCTATGCAGGCGTTTCATTTCCACTTCTTATGTTATTTAGCGTTAAGCAAGCGCCTTTTTTAACATTTAGTCAAGTAATTAACAATGAAATTATTGCTACTGAAATAGTCAGGACATTAGTTGGAAGTATTGGGCTGGCATTAGCTGTTCCAATAACGACTTTTTTAGCAGTTTATTTTTATAAAAAACAAAAAGATTAATTAGATTATGAAATTTTTAGAAAAAAATACTAAATTTATTAAAATTGCTTTAATCTTTTTAATTATTGGTTTAATTATTGGGTATTATTTTCCAAACAATCAAAATAATCAAAAAATAAATTATGGTCAGCCATATAAAATTGTTAAAGTAATTGATGGAGATACAATAATGGTAAAAATTAATCATAAAACAGAGTTAATTAGATTTTTAGGTATTAATACTCCAGAAGTTGAAAATAAATATAGACATCAAGAATGTTTTGGACCTCAAGCTAGTAAGGAAACTAAAAAACTTTTAACAGGCAAGAGCGTTTTTCTTTTGCCAGATCCTAACAGTCCTAATAGAGGAAAGTATAATCGTCTTTTAAGATATGTATTTTTACCTAATGGAGATTTTATAAATGCTGATTTAATTAAGCAAGGATATGCGTTTAAATATATTTTTCAGCCTATTCAATTTGCAGATTATTTTAATTCATTAGAAAAACAAGCTAGAGAACAAAGGTTGGGATTATGGAGTGATAAATGTAAATATTATGAAATTAAAAGATAATTAAATATCTTATATTATGAAATGTTTTTTTAAAATAAGATTATTTAGCTTTAGCTGAATAGTTATTAAAATTTCTGAAGCAATATTGTGAATGTTATTTAAAATTTTAATAGTTAGGCAACTGAGATAAAAATTTTAGGCAAAATTTGCATTTCATAAT
This sequence comes from bacterium, assembly GCA_027007465.1. Taxonomy (GTDB): domain Bacteria; phylum Patescibacteriota; class Patescibacteriia; order Patescibacteriales; family JALTFF01; genus JALTFF01. The sequence continues at coordinate 6,820 of JALTFF010000047.1, forward strand.
TCAAGGTAAATATATAAGACATTTTGCAAGATAAAATTTAAGATATTTTTTCAAAATGAAGTTGAGGAAACTTTGGCAATGCCTAAGGGCATTGGGAAAGTTTATGAAACAAGTTTTGGAGAAAATAGAGCGAAAAATTATTTTGAAAAAAGGTCTATAATATTTTATGAAGTCAGAAAAAGACAAGCGAATAATTTCATCAAAGGAATACGATAATGACAAAACATTAGATTTAAGTTTACGCCCAAAGTTTTTAGATGAATATATTGGACAAGAAAAAATTAAAGAAAATTTGAGAATTTTTATAAAAGCTGCGCAACAAAGATCAGAGCCAGTAGAGCATATTTTGCTTCATGGATCACATGGATTAGGAAAAACAACTTTAGCCTTTATAATTGCCAATGAAACAAATTCTAATATTAAAATTACATCTGGACCAGCTATTGAAAAAGCAGGTGATTTAGCAGCTATTTTAACCAATCTAAATCAAGGCGATGTTTTATTTATTGATGAAATACATCGTTTAAATACTACGATTGAAGAGATGCTTTATCCAGCAATGGAAGATTTTGCATTAGATATTATTATTGGAAAAGGCCCAGGTGCGCGCAATTTACGTATTGACTTGCCACACTTTACTCTTATTAGCGCTACAACAAAGGCGAGTTTAATCTCTTCTCCATTAAGAGACCGTTTTGGAATTGTTTATCATTTGAATTTTTATGAACAAAGCGATATTGAAAAAATAATAAAGAGAAGCGCCAATATTTTAAAAACTCAAATTAATGAAGATGCTTGTTCTTATATTGCAAAACGTTCTCGTAGAACTCCAAGAGTGGCAAATAGATTGCTTAAGCGAGTAAGAGACTTTGCTCAAGTTAAGGGAAATGGGAAGATTAGTTTAGATTTTGCTAAGAGAGCATTAGATATGTTAGAAATTGATGACTTTGGATTAGATTGGCTTGATAGAAAAATTTTAGAAGTAATAATTGACAAATTTAACGGAGGGCCTGTTGGACTAAAAACAATAGCAGTAAGTGTTGGAGAAGAAATGGCAACAATAGAAGATGTTTATGAGCCATTTTTATTAAGAACAGGATTTATTAATAGAACATCGCGGGGTCGTGTTGCAACAAGATTGGCTTATGAGCATTTAGGCAGGAATTATATTTTATAATTTAACAAAAATAATTATAGGATTGCAGTTTTAAATGTTTTATGTTAGTTTAACTGTATAAAATAAACTTAATGAATATGCATAACTTAAAAGTGAGAAACATTGCAATTATCGCGCATATTGATCATGGTAAAACCACTTTAACAGATGCTATAATGCGACAAACAGGAATGTTTAAAAAAGGAATGAGCATGGATACTGATATGATTGAAAAAGAGCGAGGTATTACTATTTATTCAAAAAATGCAGCCACATATTACAATGGAACAAAAATTAATATTATTGACACACCTGGACACGCTGACTTTAGTTCAGAGGTTGAACGTGTTTTAAAATCAATTGATTCTGTTATTTTAGTTGTTGATGCGCAAGAAGGGCCTATGCCACAAACAACTTTTGTTTTAAAAAAATCATTAGAATTAGGCCTTAAACCTATTGTTGTAATCAATAAAATAGACAAGCCAGCAGCAGATCCTTTACAAACAAAAGAAGATATTTTTGAGCTCTTTATGGAACTTGGAGCTAGTGATGAACAATTAGATTTTACAACAATTTATACAATAGCTAGGGATGGAATTGCTATTAAAAATCTTAATGATGAAAAAAAAGATCTTACCCCTCTTTTAGACACCATAATTTCTGAAGTAAAACCTGCTCCAAATAATATAGAACTTCCTCTTAGAGCTCAACTTTTTAATTTAGATTATGACAATTTTCTTGGTCGCTTAGCTGTAGCACGTATTTATGATGGTGTTATTAAATCTGGACAAACAGTTTATATGATAATGCCTGGCGGCGAATCTCATTCTGGAAAAGTTACTAAACTTTTTGCTTTCAAAGGGTTGTTTAGAGAGGAAGTTCAGCAAGCTAATGCAGGCGATATTATAATGATAGCTGGGATTCCAGATGCTTTTATAGGAGAGACTATTTGCGAAGAACCAGGATTAGAACCTTTACCGGCTATTAAAGTTGATGAGCCAACTATTACTGTTAATTTTTTAGTAAACAATTCTCCATTTGCTGGTCGTGATGGAAAATTTTTAACTTCACGCCAAATTAGAGAACGTTTAGAAAAAGAATTATTAATAAACATTGGGCTTAAAGTTGATTTTAGCCGTCCTGATTTGTTTAAAATTTCAGCTAGAGGTGAATTGCAAATAGTAATTTTGCTTGAAAATATGCGAAGAGAAGGTTATGAGATTCAGGTTTCTCAACCAAAAGTTATTATTAAAGAAATTGATGGGAAAAAGGTAGAGCCTTATGAAGAAGTTATTATTAACGCACCAGCTGAATTTCAAGGCATTATTATAAAAAAGCTTGGATTAAGAAAATTTATTTTGAAAAATATGGACCAAAAAGATAATTTAATTCAGTTTATCTTTGAAGGACCAACTCGTGGGCTTTTAGGTTACCAGAGGCAGTTTATTGTTGATACTAAAGGCCAAGGAATATTAACAAGTCGAGTTGTTGGGTTTAAGCCTTATGCAGGTGAGATAAATAAAAGAGCTACTGGCTCAATGACATCAATGGCTACTGGAAAAGCGCTTGCTTTTTCATTGTACAATCTTCAAGATCGCGGGGTTATATATATTAGTCCATCAACAGAAGTTTATGAAGGGATGGTAATAGGCAATACATCTAAGGGAAATGAAATGGTAGTAAATCCTATAAAAGGCAAACATCTAACCAATACAAGAGCAGCTGGTTCTGATGAAGCTATTAAGCTAACCCCACCACAAGCTATTACAATTGAATCAGGACTTGAGTTAATAGCTGATGATGAATACCTTGAGATAACCCCTAAAAACATTCGTATTAGGAAGAAATATTTACGAGAAGTTGATAGAAATAAAGCTAAGAGAAACAAGAATTAGTTTTTAAATATATA
>JALTFF010000048.1 GCA_027007465.1 bacterium
GAATACGGGAAATAAAGCCAACGGAGCGACCTTATCATTCAATGAAAGTAGAAGTCGTCTTTTACCCGAAGTCAAAAAAGAAGAAATAAAAAATTTTACAAAAAGCAATACTGAAATTATTGTTTCTCCTATAAGGTCAAATTTAAATGAAATTGCTTATCAATCTATACGAAATTTAATTAAAGAAAAAAAATATAATGAAATACCAAAGTTAACTGTAGATATTCTCAAAAGTTGGCAAAAAGAATTATTTCCTGATGTTAAAATAAATGTAAATCCGACAGAAGGTATTTATATTGGCGGAAAAGAAAGTTCAATCAGTTTAATTCCTGAAAATAAAATAGATTATCCAATAATAAAATATTTAGGAATATCTTTTGCTCGTTTAAATAATCAAGATAGTTTACTAGATATAGATTATACAAAAAAAATTCATCCAAATTTAATTTTATCATTCCAAAATAAAATTGATATTGATAAAGTAATAAATGAAATAAATGAAATAACAAAAGGAAAATTTAGTGGAGCAACTTATTATTTAAATAAAAATAGAATTTTAATTTCTTATATTCCTAGTTATAATAAAAATATAACGTCAAAACAGGCTTATTTTATTTTAAATGATTTAGTTAGTGAATTAAAAAATAAAGGATATAAATTTGCAGCAAAACATTTAAATAGTAATAATAATTTAATTTATAATAAGGATTATGAAAAAATACAAAAAAACCTTAGAAGAATTGACACAAGAATCCAACGAAAAATTGAAAAAGCAAAAGATGCTAATGTCCGAGAAAGAATTAGAAAAAATCTTGGGAAAAAGTGGTCACTTGCTTATAATGAGAAAGTCTTATGGAAAGCACTTGGTATCCAAAAAATAAGTAAAAAGAAAATTCCAGAATTATCAAACTTAAAAAATGTCATTAAAGCTTCAAAAGAAAAAATTATTAATCCTTTTGATATCAGAAAAGGGGACTCAATAAATATAATAAATGATACCATTAATAAAAATGGTAAAGTTATTGCTGTCTATAAAAATAAAGAGAAAGGAAATATATTTATATTGTTAGATAATGAAAATAAATTATTAGAAATAGACACAAAAAATCCAAATTTAGTAATTTTTAAAGAAAAAATAAAACAAGCTCCTTCATTAGAAAAACTTCGCTTAAAATTAAAATCTAAAAATATAACAAAATCTGAAAATGTTTTATTAAAAAATCAGATTAGAGCTGAAGCTAGAACAGCTAAAGAAGTAGCTAAAGAAACTGCTAAACAAGTTAGAGAAAAAATAATTAATGATTTTAAAGCAAAAATTAAAACAGCTGATGAAGTTAAAAAAGAAATAGTCAGATATGCTAATGAATATTTACCATTAGAAGCTCGTAAAAATTTATTAAATACTGTTAAAAACGCTAAAACATATAAAAATTTGGAAAAAGCAAAAGATTTTATTGATAGAATCCAACAAAGAGTAGAAAAAAGACAAGCTATTGATAATCTCAAAAATATAGTTAAAAAGAATAGAAGAAATATTCAAAAAATGCGTCCTGAATATAAACAAGAAATAGAGAATATTTTGAAAGATTTAGATTTAAAAAATACTTCTAATAAGAAAAAATTAAGTTTACAAAAAACAAAAAAATACTTAGAAAATAATCCAGATAACATTATTCCAGATTATAAATTAAAAGAACTTGAATTATTGAATAAAAAACCTGTTAAAGATTTAAATATAGAAGAAATAAGAACGATTACTCAATCAATTCAACATCTTATAAAATTAAATAATTTAAAAAATAAGATAATATTTGGCAGGATTAAAAAGAATGCTGATGAAGTTATTAATGAAGCTATAAAACATGTAGAGAAAAAACCTACAAAAATAAATGCTGATGAAATAAATACTAATGTTAAAACTAAAAAAATTGGAAAGTTAAGAAAGATAATGACGATAGATCAAGAGAATATAATAACTTTAAGTTTCTTATTAGAAAATCAACCAGAATTTTATGGCTTAAGAGATATATATAATAAAATTGTTAATAGTGAAATAAGCAAAAATCATATTATTAGAGAAATAATGTTTAACAATTTTACTGAAGGTAGAGATAATGAACTAAGATATAAACAAACTGCTGATAGTCTTGTTCTAAATAATTTTGTTCTTAATAATAAAAAAATAAATATTGCAAAAAAAGGCAAAATGTGGAGTAAAGCTTTTAGCCCTAAAGAAAAAGATATTGAAATTGTTAAAACTAAACTTCCTAATGGTAAAATTATTTCTCTTACTCATGGAGAAAGAATTGCTCTTTATTTACATTCGTTAAATACAGATAATTTAAAGCGTTTATTAAATAGTGGATTTTCTTTTTCTGATAGTAAATTTATTATTAATAAAATAGGAATTGAAGATTTAAATACAATAATTAATAGTCTTACTCCTGAAGAAAAACAAGTAGCTAATGCATTCAATAATTATTTTAATAAATTTGCGAAAAAAGAAATTAATAAAGCTTCAATGGAATTAAATGGATTTAATATTGCAACAGAAGAAAATTATTTTCCAATGATAGTAAATCCTATTAGTGTAGGGGAAAAAGATTATCTTAAATTACAAGAAAAAGTAACGCCAAATTCAATGCATAATTTCTATAATTTTACATTGGAAGGAATGGGCATACTTAAACCAAGAACAGGTAGTTCTAAAGGAGCATTAATTTTAGAAGATGTATTTAGAAGTTATATTAGGCATAGAAAAATGGTAGGAATATATATTGGATTTGCTAATCCATTAAGACAAGCAAAAAATCTTATTTATAATAAAGATTTTAGAATTAAAGTTTCGCAAAAATATGGAGAACATCATTGGAATGCGTTAAGTTCTTATGTGCAAGATATGGAAGCTAATTCAATTCGTTTATCTACTACTGAAAAATTAGCTTTAGATTTAATTAATGTATTTGATCCTGCAATTCTTGGAGCTAATCCTTGGGTCATAGGTAAACAA
>JALTFF010000049.1 GCA_027007465.1 bacterium
TAGTATGTAATGTACTTAAAACCAGATGCCCCGTTAATGCTGCTTGTAGGGCTATATTTGCTGTCTCTGAATCTCTAATTTCTCCAACCAATATAATATCTGGATCTTGGCGCATTATTGCCTTTAATCCACTTGCGAAGTCATACCCTTTCTCAGGATCAACTTGAGTTTGTGATATTCCTTCTAATTGATATTCAATAGGATCTTCTATGGTAATTATTTTTACTTCTGGTTTGTTTAGTTTTTCTAAAATAGCGTAAAGAGTAGTTGTTTTTCCAGAACCAGTAGGACCTGTTACAACAATCATTCCGTTTGGCTTTTTAATTTCTTTTTTAAAAATTTCTAACAAATCTTCTCTTAATCCTAATTGTTCTAAACTAATTAAATTTTTTGGATTTAGTATTCTTAAAACGATTGATTCTCCATATTCGGAAGGAATAGACGATGATCTAATTTCAATGGGATTATCTTTTATTGAAATAGAAAAACGACCGTCTTGCGGACGATCTGTCACATTAAGTTTAATACCGGAAAGAAGTTTTATTCTTGAAATTAAAGGGTGGTATTCTTTTAAATCAAAGAAGATAACATCCTCTAATATCCCGTCAATTCTAATGCGTATTTTTATTCTTTCTTTTTCTGGTTCAATATGTATATCTGAAGCGTTAAGGTTTATAGATCCCATTAAAATAATCTCTACCAATTCAGTAGTAGTTTTTTTTAAAAAAGATTTTATCGTTTCTTGAAAATCAGGAATATTTTTAATTTTTAATTGCGCATATTCAATTATTGATTGCGAAATTTCAACTTCTCCAGTTATTTTTTTTGAACCAAACATAGTTTCTTTAAATTAATATTAATTAAGGTATAATTAGTTTAATTTAACTTATTTTTTACCGATAGTCAATGCGATAAAATCATTACAACAATGCTGTAATTTAAGCAAAAACATAAGGATTTATAATGAGAAATAAATTGAAATTAAAGGCATTATACGGTAACGTATATTTAATAAAGTAAAATTAGAAATGAGAGAGAAATATTTAACAACTAATCCGAAACAAACAAAAAAAATAGGAGCTAACCTGTCTAAAGAGATAATAAAAACTTTTCTCGGGGATATAGCGGTTGTTATTGCTTTAAAAGGTGAGTTAGGGGGAGGAAAAACAACATTTGTTCAAGGTTTAGCTATTGAATTAGGGATTAAAGAAAAAATTTTAAGCCCGACATTTGTTATCTTAAAAAGGTTTAAAATTAAAAATTCAAAATTAAAATTTAATAATTTTTATCATATTGATTGCTATAGAATTCAAAAAACGGACGAATTAATTAATTTAGGATTTAAAGAAATTATTAAAAATCCTAAAAATATCGTTGTTGTTGAGTGGGCGGAAAATATTAGAAAAATTCTTCCAAATAATACATTTTGGATACAGTTTAATTTTATTGATAAGAATACTCGCCAAATTATTTTTAATTATCAATCGTTAAAACGGTAAAATTTATACAACCTATTCGTTTTATAATAAGATTTATAATTTATTTATTGCATATACCATAGATTAAAAAATTTAAATTCAAATATTCAAAATTGGACGCTATCTATCCCACATTTTTGTGCGGTCGCACAAAAATGTGGGATAGGATAAAAATTTAAAATTTAAAAATCAGACTCGGAGCTTCAGTATAAAATATTTTAATTTATGTTGTTATTTGTTATAGTGCTAAATAAGTTCTAATAATTTTTTATAATAAAAAAAATTATTACATATTAGATTTAATAAAAAAATGGAGCAAAAAAGATTTATTATTATAGACAGCGACGCTTTACTTTATAGAGCATATTACGCTTTACCGCCTCTTAAAAACAACAAAGGAGAAGTAGTTAACGCTGTTTATGGTTTTTTGCTTGTTTTTTTAAAAACTATCAGGGAGTTTAATCCTAATTTTATTGTCGCCGCTTTTGATTTCCCTTCCCCTACTTTTCGCCATAAAAAATATAAAAAGTATAAATCAAAAAGATTAAGGGCTCCTGATGATCTTCGCCAGCAATTTCCAAAGATTAAAGAAATTTTAAAAAATTTTAGAGTTCAGATGTTTGAAAAAAAAGGATTTGAAGCAGACGATATAATTGGGACAATTGTTAAGGAAAAAGAAAAAAAATATCCAGAAGTAGAGGCAATAATTTTGAGTGGAGATATGGATATTTTTCGGTTAGCGAGTAAAAATACAAAAATTTATTTTTTAAAGCAGGGGGTTAAAAATAGTTCTATTTATGATGAAAAGAAAGTTAAAGATAGGTATCAAGGATTGGAGCCAAAACAGTTACCCGACATCAAAGGACTAAGAGGAGATCCTTCTGATAACATTCCCGGTGTTTTCGGAATTGGAGAAAAAACAGCAATTTGTTTAGTAAAAAAGTTCGGAACAATAGAAAATTTATATGAAAAATTAGAAAAAGACGATCAAGAAACTAAAGAAATAAAGAAAACGGTTAAAAAAAAGTTGTTAGAGCAAAAAGAACAAGCATTTACTTCTAAAATGTTATCTGAAATAAGATTTGATGTTCCAATTGAATTTGATTTAAACAAATGTCGTTGGGGTGAATATAATAAGGAAAAAATAATACAGATTTTTAAAGAATATCAATTTAAGACTTTATTAAATCGTTTGCCATAAATTTATAATATATAATATTTGTTTATTTTTGATAAAGAGAGATATTTAATATATTGGTAAATGATAATTTTAATTAGCAATTTGTTTGGATTTTATTGGGAATAAAAACTTAGAAATTTATATTTATGTTATTTTGGAATAATAAAAAAGAGAATAATCAGCAAGATATCAATATCAAGGATGTAATGATTATTGATTATCTCATAGATGGAATATTAGTTTTTGACGAAAAGAACAAACTTTTTTTAATAAATTTACAGGGAGAAGAATTTCTTAATATTGAGAAAGATAAAATAC
>JALTFF010000050.1 GCA_027007465.1 bacterium
GTGGTGAAAAACAAGGAGCCTTATATAGCGCTTGTTTGATAAATTTGTGATAGAATTGTAAGAAAGTTTTAAGACGGAATCTACGTTTTACCCCAAAGCTTTCTTCAAATCTTCAATCAAATCTTGCGTATCTTCTAACCCAACACTCAGTCTCACAAGCCCACCAGGGATACCTGCTTCTATAAGTTCCTTATCTGAAAGTTGTTGATGTGTCGTACTTGCGGGGTGCGTGATGATAGACTTGCTGTCACCTATGTTTACAACCACAGAGAAGATCTCCGTAGCATCTGCTATAGCCTGAGCCTCTTCTTTGCTCTCCACTTCAAAAGAGAGCAAACCACTAGCCATACCCTCTTTAAAATACTTCTGTGCCAAAGCATGTTGCTTACTTGACTTCAACCCTGGGTAATTTACTTTTTTCACCTTGGGATGTGTCTCTAAAAACTCTGCTATGGCAAGTGCAGAGCTTGAATGCTGTTTCATACGAAGTGGCAGAGTCTCAAGCCCTTGTATATGCAACCAAGAGTTAAATGGACTAGGCGCTCCTCCAAGGTCACGAAGCAATGCCAAACGTACTCTAAGAGTAAAGAGTGGCAATGGCAAGTCACTATAGACAAGCCCATGGTAGCTCTCATCAGGGGTATTAAAATGTTCATAGCGAGGATTGCCCTTGATTTTCTCTACCAAATTTTCACGCTCTACTATGATGCCTCCAAGTGCAAGCCCCTGCCCTGTAGTGTACTTACTCGTACTATGCACAGTCAAATCCACACCATGTGCCAAAGGTTTACACAGCACTGGTGTTCCCACAGTATTATCTACACAAGTGATAATGTTATGTTTTTGGGCTATTTCCACAATCGCATCTATATCTGCCACGTCAATACTCGGATTGGTAATACTCTCAAAGATGATAATTTTTGTTTTATCATCCACCAAAGCCTCTATTTCACTGGGATTACGTACATCAAAGTAACGTGTCTCTATACCAAAACGTTTGATGGTATGCCCTGTAAGTGTAGTAGTTCCACCATACACTTGCTTTGCTACGATAATGTTATCTCCAGCCTCAGCCACATTGGCAATAGCATAAAAAATAGCCGCCATTCCAGAAGCAGTCCCTATGGCAGCCACTCCACCCTCAAGCGCAGCAAAACGCTTCTCAAACACATCTGTCGTTGGGTTCATAAGACGCGTATAGATATTCCCAAGCTCTTTAAGTGCAAAGAGATTTGCCGCATGTTCAGTATCTCTAAACTCATACGCTGTTGTCTGATAAATAGGAACTGCCATAGTTCCCATAGCATCCTTGTCATATCCTGCATGGATGGCTAATGTTTGTTCGTGCATTATTTTCCCTTATATACTTATATTTTTATATTATATCTACATTTTTTAATCTTTTTATTTTCAAAAATTATTTTTAATTTTTTCAACCAATCAATGTTAAAATCAGTTTTATTTTTATAATCTTTGTAGTTAAACAAACTATGGCTTTGTTTTTTATTGGCGCTATTTGTCTTATCGTTTTTTAAATTAAAATTGTTTGATAATTTAACATAATAAGCAAATTTATTTTTCCAAGAAAAGCTAATTCCTAACAAGTTCATATTATCATCTGCTTCTACATTAAAAGCAAATAAATTTTGCCTTTCTAAATCTTGTAAAAATTTGTTAAATTTTTCTTTTTTATCAATTAAAAAATAATTAAAACTTCTTTTGTCTTGCTCAATTTTATCTTTTAGATTTAATCTTAAAAAAGTTGAATTTTTATTTAACTCATATAAATCTTTTAACCTTGTCAATAATGACTTAAACTCTAATCTTTGTAAAATCTTTAATACTTTATTTATATCTGGATTATGATAAGAAGCATTTTCTAAAATAAAATCCATCTTAACATTAGTTATAATGGAAGCTATTTTTTTTGATAAAAAAGCATCTTTTTTATATCTTAATAAAAGTGTGACAGTTTTCTTATTGATTTTTTTTGGTTCTTTTTCTCTTTGTAAATATTTATAAATATTTTCTAAATTATGAAACTCTTTTAACAATTTAATAGCTGTTTTTTTGCCTATTCCTTTAACGCCCTTAATATTGTCAGAGGCATCACCAGCCAAAGCTCTATAATCTACTAGTTGATTTGGCTCTAATCCATTATATTTTTGTTCAACCATTTTTTTGTCATAAAATATTCCTTGTGATAATCCGCGAAGCATTATATAAGCTGTTACGCGTTGATTAACTAATTGCAAAGCATCTAAGTCTCCAGTTACTATAATTGATTTAATTTTCTCATTCATTACTTGTTTATTATTAATTAAAGTGCCTATTAAATCATCAGCTTCATAGCCTGGCTTTTCATAAATTGGAATACCAAAAGCTTTAACAATTTCTTTAATCAATGGAAATTGATCATATAATTCTTGGGGCTGTTTAATACGTTTAGCTTTATATTCCTTATATTCTTTATGGCGAAAAGTTTTCCCAGCAGTATCAAATGTCAGGCATATATATTCTGGCCTAAATTGTTTTAAAATGTTTATGAGAACACTTGTAAATCCATAAACAGCATTAACTATTTTGCCATCTTTAGTGGTTAAATCAAGCGGAAGAGCATGAAAACTACGATGCACTATTGCATTACCATCAATAATAATAAATTTTTTTTCTTTAAACATTGTATAATACATTTAAATTAAGCTTATCATAAATTTACGCCTTTTAAAATCTCTCTTATATCTTTTAAATTTTTTACATTAATTAGTTGCTCTCTTAATTTTCGCGCTCCAGGAAGTCCACGAATATACCAAGATAAATGTTTGCGCATTTCAACTATACCAACCGCGCCTTTTAATTTATAAGCTAATTCAGAATGTTGAAGAGCTATTTTAAAAATAGCTCTATGAGAACGTTTAATGCTTTGTCCAGTGCGAAGAGCTTTAAAAATCCACGGACTACCCAATGCTCCACGAGCAATACCTAACCCATCTGCCTTAGTTTTTATTAAAGTTTCTATTGCATCATTATAAGAATTTATACCACCATTAGCCAGGATTATTCCGCCAAAATAATTCCTTGCTTTTTTTATTATTTTAAAATCAATCAAACCAGTAAATCCTTGCTTAAAACTCCTGCCATGAATCATCACAGCTTTTATGTCTAAACCATTTAAATTATCTAAAAATTTTAAAACATTAATTTTGCCAACACTTGCTCGACATTTAATTGAAACAGGTAGGTTTGTATTATTAATAACTGATTTTATAATTTCCTGGCTTAATTTTAAATTTTTCATTAAAGCAACACCTGCTCCTTGCTTAACAATTTTTTTAACTGGACAGCCAAAATTAATATCAATTCCATTTGGTTTAATTTTGGCTTGAATTAATTTTGTTGCATCAGCAAAATGTTTTGGATTGTTTCCAAAAAGTTGAACAATATAAGGCTGTTCAACTTTGTTAAATTTAAGCATTTTTAAGGTTTTATCAGGATTAAAAACAAGCGCGTCTGAACTTGCCATTTCTGAATAAACAACATTTGCGCCAAATTTCTTACAAATCTGTCTAAAAGCAGAATCAGTGATTCCTGCCATTGGAGCAAGCGCGTAAATTGGTCTATTTAATTTTTCCCAAAAATTATTTTTCATAGCAAAGAGTTGAACTCTTTTTCTCTATTAATATTGTTCAAGCAAAAAAGCTTAGCTTCTTTGCGAAATATACTAAAAATTATAATTTAAACTTTAACTTTTTTTAATTTATGTTATAATATTATTAAATTTCAAATAAATAACTTTATGACAATAACAGGTGGCAATATTTTATTAAACCCAAATAAAATATTACAAAGATTAAATATTGAAGAAGATATGAAAGTGGCTGATCTTGGTTGTGGATCTTCTGGTCATTTTATTTTTCCTATGTCAAAGTTGGTTGGAAAAAATGGAATAGTTTATGCTGTTGATATTTTAAAACCAACTTTAGCTCACATAAAAGAAATGGCTAAAAGCGAATACATAAAAAACATTAAAATAATTTGGTCTGATTTAGAAATTTTTAATGCCACTAATATTGAATCAAACACATTGGATATTGCTTTATTAGTTAACACACTTTTTCAAACAACAAAGAGAACAGAGGTGGTAAGAGAATCCACAAGAATGTTAAAAAAAAATGGTAAATTATTGGTTGTTGACTGGAAAATAACCGCTGCTCCATTTGGACCTCCAAAAGAAAAAAAAATAAATAAAGAAGCTTTAAAAAAAAATTCAATTAGATTAGGATTAAATTTAATAAGTGAATTTTCTGCTGGTCAATATCATTTTGGTTTAATTTTTAAAAAACAATAATAAAATTATGATTAATTTTTCAAAACTCTTTTATTTAAAATTTTGGTTTAACGCCTATCCAGGCGCAATGTCAAAACCTTTTTTACTTTTCTTTATAGTAATGACTATTGTTTTTAGTTTATTGGCTATTGTTTCTTATTTTTTTAACAAAAAAAGATCTATTTATCAAAAAACTTGGAATTCTTTTTTTCAACTTTGCTTCTTTTCAGTTGTTTATAATATTTTTTGGATATTTTTTGTTTGGCAAACTATTCCAGTTTTATCTAGCCGTTTTTGGTTTGCTATTTGGTTGCTTATAATTATTATTTGGTTTGTTTTTATTTTTAGGCAAATCTTTATAAAAATACCTCAAAGAAAAAAAATATTAGAACAAAAAAATAAAATTAAAAAATATTTACCATAATAAAATTTTATTTACAAAAATTTCTCATTGTTTTAAAATTTACTGTTTAATAGGCATTACAATATAATGATAATTTTCTGATTTATCTGCTGATTGAATTAACCCAGGAGTATTTTCACTATTTATTTTTATAATTAGTTCATCATTATTAATAGCATTTAACCCATCAAGCAAATAATGAAAATTAAAAGTTATTTTATTGCTTTCACCTTTTATTTTAGCTCCAACCTTAGAAACGCTTTCACCAAATTTACTAGTTAAACAACTTATTATTAAATCTTTACTACTTTCTTTAGTTTCTATGTTTATATCATTTGTACCGCTTTGTGAAAAAAGTGAAGTAGCTTTAATAGCTCTAATTAGTTCATTTTTGTTGATATTTATAACAGTTTTAAAATCTGTAGGAATGATTTGTTGATAATCTGGATACTTTCCTTCTATTAAGCGTGAAATAATTTCATTATCTTTATATGTAAACAAAACTTGATTTTCAGAAATAAAAATTTTAACTTCATCTTGTTGGTTATTTTTTTCAATTTCCATATCCTTGTCTTTATCTTGAATAATTCGTTGCAATGTTTGCATTGTTTTAGCTGGTATTATAACCTCTAAATCTTCTTCATTTTGGTTGTTGCTTAAATCTAACCTTATTTTTTTTTCTGCTAAACGATAACTATCAGTGCTTGCCATTGTTAATGTTTCACCTTGTTTATTTAAATAAATACCAGCTAATTCTGGTCTTGTGTTTGTTGGAGCTACTGCAAAAATTATTTGATTAATAGTATTTTTCATATCCTTAGATGCTAATTTTATAAACCTATCTCTTTTTATTTCTGGTATTATCGGAAAGTTATCTGCTGACTGTCCTTTTATTTTAGTTTTATAATTTTCACCACAATTTATTTTTAAGAAGTCGTTTTTTAATTCAATTAATATTTTTTCATCAGGAAGTAGTGATATATAATCACTTAACAATTTAACATCTACTGTATATTCTCCTTGTTTTTCTATTTTTCCTCTAATTTTACTTGTAATACCTATTTCTAAGTCTGTTGTTATTAGTTTAATTACTCCTTGTTTAGCCTGTATTAAAACATTAGCTAATATTGGTAAGTTAGGATTTTTATTACTAATATTTCCTACTGTATATAGTCCTGATTTTAGATTTTCTTGGGTTGAAAAAAATTTCATATTTTTTTATTATTCTTATTTTTATATTATTTAAATTTAAAATAATAATAACAATAAGAATGTTAATAAGTTTTATATTTTTGTAAAAAAAATTAGTAAATAGAATATATTTTTATGTTTTTGTTTTAATTTATTATTGTGTAAAATTTGTTAAAACTAAACAAGTAGAATGTTTATAAAAAGATTAATAAAATAAATTTTACAAAAAGTTATTTTTTTTTCTTAACATTTATTATTCTTATTATTCACATTATAACTAACAATTAATAAACAATTTATTAACCCTATTCTAATGTAAAGAAATTACATAGATATTTGAGACAGTCTTTGCTTTATTAAATCAATTTGTTCTCTAATATTACTATTATTGTCATAGTCTTTTTGAACCTTTTTACATGAATACATAACAGTTGTATGGTCTCTACCACCCATTTCATAACCTATTGTCGGTAAAGAAGCTTGACCAACTTTACGCATTAAAAACATAGCTATTTGTCTTGGAACAACTAAATGCTTTTTTCGTTTTTCACTTTTAATATCTTCAATAGAAACATCATAAAAAGAACTTACTGTTTTAATAATTTGTTTTAAGGTAACTGCTTTTGTGCGAGATGTGTAAACATCTTTAACAATATTAGCCATATAATCAAGATCAGGTTCTTTACCATTAAATTCTATATATCCAATTACTTTATTTAAAGCTCCTTCTAGTTCCCTAATATTATTATGAATAGATTGGGCAATGTGATTAATAATTTTTGTTGATATATTATATCCTCGTTGTTCTGCTTTTGATTTTAAAATTGCCATTCTTGTTTCATAATCAGGCCGTTCAATATCTGTAATCATTCCACAGGCAAAACGAGACTGTAACCTTTTTTCCATAGCTGGAATAGCATTTGGTTGTCTATCAGAAGCTAACACTATTTGCTTACTTGCTTGATATAGTTCATTAAAAGTATGAAAAAAAGCTTCTTGAGTTCCATCTTTCCCTCCCATAAATTGAATATCATCAATAATTAAAATGTCTACATTGCGATATTTGTTAACAAAATTTTTTGCTTCTCCATATTGTGTAGCTTGAATATATTCATTGCAAAATGTTTCTGCTGTAGCATATAGAATTTTTTTAGTTTTAGATAACAAGGCATTGCCTATAGCTTGAATAAGATGAGTTTTTCCCAAACCAACATTACCATAAATAAAAAGAGGGTTATATACTTGACCAGGATTATTAACCACAGCCTGTGCTGCTGCATGAGAAAGTTCATTGTTTTTTCCAACAATAAAATTATCAAAATTATAGCGGGTATTAAGCCCATTCTTTAACAAATTACCACTTAAAGAGGAAGATTGGATGGATTTTATTTTTTTTATTTTATTCTTTTCTGTATAATCTTTTTCATCTTCATCATCATTTTTATTAGATATTTGATAAGTGATTTTTTTAATCTTTTTTTGACTTATTTTTTCTAATAAAGCAATAATTTCACTATTAAATTTTTTTTCTAGCCATGACTTAGTAAAATTGTTATTTACATTAATAACAATTTTACCATTTTCAAATGAAGCAATAGAGGTTTTTTTAAACCAAGTAATAAAATTTGCGCGAGATAAATTAACCTCTATTTCTCCAAGTACTGATTGCCATAGCTCTTGATTAGTCATAATAAATAAATTTAAAATTATTAATTTAAAACAATATAAACTAAGTTTAATAGTTTATAAATTGGTAGTTTATTAAATATTTTAAATTTATTTTAGTATAACATAAAAGAAAACATTAAAAAATATGTCAATTGTTTATAAACTGTTGATGAATTGTGTAAAATAATTTACTAAAACTAAAAAAAATAGTTTTAACTATGTTGATTACATAGAAACTTATTGTGAATTAAGTATTACTATTTTACTTAAATTTATGCTATAATTTTTAAAACAAGAATAAATAAAAATTAGTTAAAATTATATATCAAGGGTAAATTTTTTTATTTATATAGCCTTAAAATTGTGGATTTTAATGAATATTAAAAAATTAAAGAAAAACAGCTATTTATCCTAACAAAGGCAATAATTTTATCTATCTTGTTGTCTTAGATTCAACTGGCGAGAGCAGCGAAGTGACTGAAAAAATTAAAAAAATTTTAAGAGATAATAACAATATATTATCAATAAATAATAAAAACAAGCTATAAAAAAATTTAGCAATGTTTTATAATGTTTAACTCAAATAGTTCTGAATTAAGCATATTTTTAGATAAAATTACTAATTTTAATCTTAAAGAGTTAAAAGACAGGATAAAAGAGAAATAAACTTAATAGGGATGGAGATAATAGATAACATTTTGACTTATTCAAATTTCTTTGATAGATTAAATATGTATTAATTTATTTTAATAGATATTTTTATGCCTAAAAGAACTTATCAACCAAAAGTAAGAAAGAGAAAAAAAACGCATGGTTTTCTTAAAAGAAATAGTAGTCGTTCTGGAAAGAAAGTTATTAAAAAAAGAATGGCTAAAGGAAGGAAAAAGCTAACTGTTTAAGTTATGTTGCCTAAACAGAATCGTTTAACCAAAACTAATGAAATTAATAAAGTGTTTCAACATGGCAAAGCAAGATATGATAAGGTATTAGGCGTTAAAGCGCTTAAAAACAATTTAGAAAATATACGCTTTGTTATTTTAGTTTCTAATAAAGTGAGCCAGAAAGCAGTTGCGAGAAATAAAATTAAGAGAAGAATTAGGGAAATAATTAGATCTCAATTACCAAACCTGAAAAGTGGTTATGATTGTGTGTTAATTGCTTTAAAACCAATTGTTAAATTAAATTATAACCAAATAAAAGAATTAATTATTGAACATTTTAAACAGTTCGGGTTGTATAAAGATGAAAAAAAATAATTTTTAAAATATTTTATGTTTAGGTTTCGTTATTTAGTAATTAAAATAATAAAAATTTATCAAAAAACATTGTCGCCAGATCATGGATTTTTAGCTGTTTTTTCACCTTATGGGCGTTGTAAATTTAGGCCTACTTGTAGTGAATATGCCATAAAAGCTATTAGTAAATATGGAATAATAAAAGGAGGCTTAAAAGCAATATGGCGAGTGTTAAGATGTAATCCTTTTAATAAAGGGGGGTATGATCCGCTCTTATAAATTTATATGATTGAATTATATAATGTATTTTTTTATCAACCAATTTTTAACTTATTGATTTTTCTTTATAATATTATACCTGGCCATGATCTTGGTGTGGCTATTATAGTTTTGACAATTATGGTAAAATTAGCTCTTTATCCTCTATCAAGTCAGGCGATTAGGGGGCAGAAAGAGCTTCAAGAATTACAACCTAAGTTAAAAAAATTAAAACAAGAATATAAAGATGATAAAGAAGGGTTAGCAAAAGCAACTATGGAATTTTATAAAAAAGAAAAAGTTAATCCATTTTCTTCTTGCTTACCTTTATTAATACAATTTCCATTTTTAATTGCTGTTTATCAAGTCTTTCGCACTGGAATAGTAAATGGCGGTAGATTAGACCTGCTTTATCATTTTGTTTCAAATCCAGGATTTATTAATACTATTAGTTTTGGCATACTTGATCTATCTAAGAGGAGCTTAATCTTAGCCTTATTAGTTGGTATTGCTCAATTTTTTCAAGTAAAGATGTTGCCAACAAAAGTGCCAGATAAAAATATTCAGGGAGCAAAAGATGAAAATATGATGGCAACTATGAACAA
>JALTFF010000051.1 GCA_027007465.1 bacterium
GGCAGGCAGGCAGGCAGTAGAAAAGGATTATTATGTATTAGGTTTAGTATTTGCAATCTTATTTTGCAAAAGGTCTTATAAATTTTATGTTTCATATAAGTAAAAATAAATGTGTTGGTTGTGGGCTTTGCGAAGCAAAATGCCCAGCAAAGGCTATTTCTATAAATGATCAAGGTTTTGCTGTTATTGATCAAGAAAAGTGTATTCAATGCGGTTTGTGTGAAAAGATTTGTCATCAAAGCGCTTCTAAAAATATTACCGAAAGGCTAACTTTTGCTATTGGCACGGACAATGGCAAAATCATAAAACAAGGTGAACACATTGGAGAGTCTAGATACTTTTCAATCTGGGATTATTTAGAAGGAGGAATGACTTTTAGAGAAAAAAGAGAAAATATAAAATACGAAGAAAATGAAAGTTTATTGCACGGAGATCCTAAAAAAGCGGAAAAAGTTGCTTCAGTTTTAAATGGGGTAGATATTATTGTTGGGAAAATGATTGGCCCAAATGTTGTGAGAATGAGAAAAAAGTATGTCCCGGTAATCATAAGAGAACCGTCAATTGATAAAGCGCTTAAAATAATCAAAGAAAATATCAATGAAATTGTTGATGAATATCATAAACAAGATAGAAAAGCCATAATTTTAAATTAGAAAATAACTTTAAATTAAAAATATGACAAATAATAACAATACATTAAAAGGAAAACGAATATTAATCTCTGGCAAAGGAGGAAGTGGAAAAAGCACAATCACTAGTTTAATGGCAAAAACTTTTCAGAAAAAAGGATATAAAATTCTGGTTCTAGATGGCGATGCTTCAAATCCAAGAGGGCTTACTGGGTTAATGTTTGGCTTGGAAGAAAAAAATTTTCCCAGAGCCTTAATAGATTTTTTCGGCGGCATCGGAAAAGTTACTTGTCCAGTAGATGATCCATCTCCTTTGACTAGGATAAATGATAATATCCCTGTTCCTGAAAAGAAAATAGAGATTTCTAAGGAAATTCCAAATGAGTATTTTATAGAAAAAGATGGTATTATTTTGTTCCAGGCTGGCAAAATCAAGAAATATGGGCAAGGCTGTGATGGCCCAGTAGAAAAAGTTGTTCGGGATTTTATTGTTAAGGGAGATTATGTAAATCTTATTGACGCGCCGGCTGGAATTGAGCATTTTGGAAGAGGAATATCAAAAAATGTTAATATCCTTCTTCTTGTTCTTGATCCAACGCTTGAATCTATTTCAATTGCCAAAAGAGTAAATGAATTTTGTGATGATATTGGAATGAAAAACTTTGGAATAATTTTGAATAAAATTGAAAAAGAAGAAATAAAAAACCAGATGCTTGAGAAATTGGGAGAATTAAAAGACAAAATTATTGGAGTAATTAGATATGACCCTAAAATAGTAGAATCTGCTTTAGATGGAACTTCTCTAGTTGAAAGCAATGCCCAAAATGATGTAAAAATGATTGTTGAGAAATTAGAAAAGTAAAAATTAAGCAAAGAAGAATGGAGTAAATATTTTTCAGGGCATTGGAATTTTAATGGCAAAAGACAAACTAAACATATAGCAATGTTTCCAGAAGAATTGCCTAAAAGATTAATAAAAATGTTTAGTTTTGTTGGAGATACGATTTTAGATCCTTTTCTTGGTAGTGGGACAACGGCATTAGCGGCTAAACATTTAGATCGTAATTCAATTGGCTAGAAATCAATAAAAAATTTTTACCAATAATAAAAGAGAAAATTGGAGCCAGCACCCCCACAATCTTTTTAGAAAAGGACATTCCCAAAGATTGAGAATCACGGATAAAAACATTACCTTATTATTTTAAAGATCCTATAAAATTTAATCGTAAAATTGACCCTAAAAAATTACAGTTTGGTTCTAAAATAGATTTATCACAAACAAAAAAAAGAGGGGCATTATTTAGTAAAAAAAATTATTTCCCAAGATGTTTTAGTATTAAATACAGGGATAAGAATTAAGCTAATTGGGATAAAAACTAAAAAGGAAAAAACAAAAAAGCCATAAATTTTCTCGCCTCAAAGCTGGAAGGACAAAGAGTATTTCTAAAATTTGATACAATTAAATATGATAAGAATGGAAATTTATTAACATATCTTTATTTAAGGAATAAAACCTTTATTAATGCGCATTTAATAAAAAACGGTTTAATAGATATAGATATAAATATGGATTTTCGTTATAAGAATAAATTTATAAATTTAAGGAAATAAAATTATGGCTAAAGAATGGATTTTAAATTCAGCTACTAATAGATTCCAATTAAATTTTAAGATGAATGAAAAACCTATAACACTGAAGTTATTGAGGAAATTAAAAAAGATATAGATTAAAAATTTAAGAATATGAAACTGAGAATTGTTCCAAAATTAATATAAATTTATTTAAAAAACCTTTAACAATAAGGTTTCCAGATGAGTCTATGTCTATAATTGTTATAGAGTGAAACACAGTTTTAATCCAAGCAAGTGTTTAGGTTGCGAAAATTACGCGCTGGTTTGTCCAAATAAAGCAATTGAAATGATAGAAGTCAAACAAAGAGATGGAACCGTAAAAAAACAGCCAAAAATTAATATAAACAAATGCTGCTTTTGTAGATTGTGCGAAAATGTCTGTCCAACAGAGGCAATTCAGTTAACAAAAGAAATCCCTATGGCAAGAGAGTTTCCTTTTCAGTTAAAAAAAGAAATAATTTAAAATTATATGCGGAAAAATATATTTATAATGAGCAATAAAGGAGGAACAGGAAAAACAACAATTGCAGTTAATCTTGCCTTCTTGCTTTCAAAAAAGCATAGGGTCGGGTTGTTAGATGCTGATATTCATGGTCCAAATGCTCCTAAAATGTTAGGAATGAAAAGGCAAGAGTTAGAAGTTATTAATAATAAAATTATTCCAGCAAAATTAGGAG
>JALTFF010000052.1 GCA_027007465.1 bacterium
TTAAGCCCTATAATAAGGACAATGAAAGCAGGGTAATAATAATTTGGGCCGATAGCTCAATGGTGGAGCACTGGTTTTGCATACCAGAGGTTAGGGGTTCAATCCCCCTTCGGTCCACACCAATAACTAGACTTAAATCTGATTATTTTTTAATTCTTATATTTTATCTAAGCTTGTAGTTAGATAAGATTTTTTAATAAAAAACTCGTTTCAGTTCATATTGTTGAAACGAGCAATCAAATTTGCATTTAAAATTGAAAAGTCAATTCTGGTCGCAGTTGTTGAACGCCGTTCAAACTTTCTTTTAACGCAAACATTATACGCAATTCAAAAAATATTTTTCTTTTGAATTAAGGAAATTCTAATAGGCTTTTAAAATAAGAAATAAATTTGTTTTTTTTATTATTTATAGAGGTGATATAAGGTGTTTTCTTCGCTATCGATCTGAAACGAAATTAGATAATTTTATAAAAAAGCATCAAATAGCAATCTATCTGAGGCTCGTGTAAAAAACTTTCACCCAAGATCATATGGATAAAGTCGGAACTCTTTTAATTA
This sequence comes from bacterium, assembly GCA_027007465.1. Taxonomy (GTDB): domain Bacteria; phylum Patescibacteriota; class Patescibacteriia; order Patescibacteriales; family JALTFF01; genus JALTFF01. Next base: position 559 of record JALTFF010000052.1, read on the forward strand.
ACCATACCCAGAAACATCTTTTCCATCAGACAATATAACTTTTATGCTGTCTATTGCTTTTATATTTATATATTTTAAAGAGATAAGAAAAACAGGCACAATTCTTTCTGTACTTTAACTTATTGGAGGAATCTTTAGGATATTTTGCGGACTTCATTATCTGTTTGATATTATTGGCTCAGTTTTAGCAGTATTGATATTTTCTTATCTTATCTTTGCATTTAAAAGAAAAATTACAAAAATTTAATAAGCAAATCATTAATTTATTTTATAAGGTGTTCAAATGATTACATATAACGAAATTATTTTATTCATAGTTAATTCAATAGGTGCTTTGGGATATTTAGGAATTTTTATTTTAATGTTTCTAGAAAGTTCATTTTTTCCTTTTCCTAGTGAAATAGTAATGATTCCTGCAGGATATCTTGCATATCAAGGGAAAATGAGTTTAATACTAAGGAATTTTAGGTTCAATTACTGGAGCTTGGTTGAACTACTTTTTAGCTGATAAATTTGGAAGGAAATTATTGTTGAAATTTTTAAAGGAACATCTTTAAAAAGAGTTGAGGATTTTTTTGATAAACACGGGCATATATCTACATTCAATGGTAGATTAATTCCTGTAGTTAGACAATACATTTCTTTTTCAGCAGGTCTTGCTAAAATGAATACTTGAAATTTACATTATATACTGGCACAGGTGCAGGAATATGGATTACAATATTAACACTTTTAGGTTATTTTTTAGGACAAAATCAGGAATTAATTCATAGATATTTAAAAGAAATAATATTAATAACACTTTTAATTATAAGCATTTTAACAATTATTTATGTATACTGGAAAAATAGAGAAAAATATAAAAATTAAATCATCTCCAAAAGAATTTGCAGGAGATAAAAAATTTGGAATTTCTATTTTAGGTAAAATAGAAAGTAAATTTGTTAAAAAATATACTCCGCACATACCTAAATTTATTGAGACTTATCATCTTACATATTTAACCATAATATGGTCATTAGGAATTATTTTATTTGGTTTTTTAGCACATTTTAATATAAATTGGCTTTGGTGTGTATCTATACTTATTTTTTTACAATGGCTAACAGATTTATTTGATGGTGCTGTTGGTAGATTTCGTAAGACAGGACTTATTAAGTGGGGATATTATATGGATCATTTTTTAGACTATATTTTTTTATCATCTATACTTATTGGTTATTCCTTTATTATTTCTGATAATTTTAAATATCTATTCTTTTTTATTTTTATGATTTTTGTTGGTTTTATGATAAATAGTTATTTATATTTTGCAATTACAAATAAATTTAGAATATCTTATTTTGGGTTTGGACCAACTGAAATCAGACTTATTTTTATAATATTAAACATACTAATAATTATTTTTGGTAAAACTTATATGAGTTGGTCATTACCTTATGTATTAATTATTTCATTATTGGCATTAATAATAGTAGTTTTTGATACTCAAAAACATCTTTGGAAAGATGATATGAAGTCTAAAAATATTTCAAAATAAAATATGAAAACTAAAATATTTAACAAATACATAGTAATATTTTTTGTATTAATCTTATCATTTGCAAGTGGAGTAAAGATACACTCTCTCTTAACAGAACCTAAAATTTCTGACTGGAATTATCATCAACTGCAAAAGATAGACAAATCAAAAACTAATTTTTCCTTTGCTGTTTTTGGAGATAACAAAAATTCTGTAAAGACATTTGAGAACCTTATATCAAAGTTAAATAATGATAATATTCTTTTTGCTATTGATGATGGTGATTTAGTTTATGATGGTGAAAATGAAAAATTTAGATTTTTCCTAAATCAGGTTAAAGGTTTAAACAAGCCTTTATTAACTGTTTTTGGAAATCATGAAGCAAAAGAGAAAGGAAGAGCTACTTATTATGATTTGTTTGGACCGTTTTATTATTCGTTTTCAGTAGGAAATAGTTATTTTATTATTTTAGATGACGCAAATAAAAAAAATCTTGATGATGAACAATTTTCTTGGCTTAAAAACGAATTAAAAATAAGTCAAAAATATAAAAATCGTTTTGTATTTATGCATGTGCCTTTATATGATCCTCGAATTAAAAAACAACCTGGGCATAGTTTAAGTGATTTAAATTTTGCAAAAAAATTAAATATTTTGTTTGATAAAACTAATGTAACCATGCTTTTTGTTTCTCATATACATGCGTATTATAATGGGACTTGGGGTAAAACACCTTATATTATAACTGGTGGGGGTGGCGCTGAATTAGCAGGGACTGATCCAAAGCATTATTTTTATCATTACATTAAAGTAAACGTTAATGGTAACTCTGTAAATTAT
>JALTFF010000053.1 GCA_027007465.1 bacterium
TGAAGAATAGATGGCGCTACAATTTGAGAAACATCAACCATTTTATAAATTGAATATACAACTTGCTTACGAATTAAATCATTTAATTGATGAAATAAAAAGTAAGCTTCTTTTTTATATTCAACTAGTGGATCAAGCTGTCCATATCCGCGCAATCCAATTCCCTGACGCATTTGCTCCATTGCATCTAAATGCTCTGTCCAAATAGTATCAATAGAGCGGATTAAAACTGATTTTTCAATTTCCAATAAGGATAGTCCCCCACTTTCTACTAATTTGTTTAAATCAATAATAGCTTGCTCTAATTCCTTGTACTTTTGTTCTGCTAAATCAAATAAATATTTAACAATTTCTGTTTTCTTTTTAGCTTTATCTAGTTTATCTTGAATATTGGTTAAATGTTTAATTTTATCTAAAACTGTTTTATCTACTGGAAAAATGCTATCTATGGTTTGATAAATCTCTTTTAAATTCCATTGTTTTTCATCTTCTCCAATTGTATGAAAACTTACCACTTGTTCTATTTCTGTTTTAATCATTTCTAAGATAATATTCTTTATTTTTTCACTTTTATTTTCAAAAGTTTCTAATATCTCTCTTCTTCGTTTGTAAATTGCTTCACGGTGTTTGTTTATTACATCATCATATTCTACTAAATGTTTTCTTAAATCAAAATTATATCCTTCAACTTTTTTTTGCGCTGATTCAATTGACTTTGAAATTAATTTATTTTTAATTGGCGCATCTTCTGGAAAATTAAATCTTTCCATTATCTTTTTCATTCTGTCTCCGCCAAAAATTCTCATTAAGTCATCTTCTGTTGAAATATAAAATTGAGAAACTCCTGGATCTCCTTGACGTCCAGCACGTCCGCGAAGCTGATTATCAATTCTCCTTGACTCATGGCGTTCTGTGCCAATCACAAATAATCCACCTAATTTTACCACTTTATTATGTTCATCTTGCCAATCTGAGAAATTATGCAACGAATTAATCTTAGAAGAATTATTTTTTTCTGAAAATTCTTGTGGATTTTTTTCATAACGACCTCCAAGTATTATATCAACTCCACGACCAGCCATATTAGTTGCAATAGTAACAGCGCCAATTTTACCTGCCATAGAAATAATCTGAGCTTCTTTCTGATGATTTTTAGCATTTAAAACTTGTGGTTTTATGCCTTCTTTCTCTAACATTGAAGCTAATATTTCATTCTTTTCTATTGAAATTGTTCCTATTAAAACTGGTTGCCCATTTTTATGTCGCCTTTTGACCTCTTGAACAATAGCCTTGAATTTACCTATTTCTGTTTTATAAACTAAGTCTGTCCTATCTTCTCTAATCACTGGCTTATTAGTTGGAATAACAACAGTTTCTAAATTATATATTTTTGAAAATTCTTCAGCTTCTGTGAGCGCTGTTCCTGTCATTCCTGCTAATTTATTAAACATTCTAAAATAATTTTGAAATGTTATTGTAGCTAATGTCTGACTTTCTCTTTGAATTTTAACATTTTCCTTTGCTTCAATTGCTTGATGAAGTCCTTCACTATACCTTCTTCCTTTCATTAGCCTGCCTGTAAATTCATCAACAATAACTACTTCTCCGTCTTTTACAATATAATCCTTATCTTTCTTAAATAAAACATTAGCTTTAAGGGCTTGCTCAATATGATGAACTTCATCAATACCTCCTTTTGTGTAAATGTTCTCGACTCCTAACCATTTTTCCATCTTAGAAATTCCTTTTTCAGTTAAAGTAGCTGTCCTCATTTTCTCATCTACATTATAATCTTCATTTTCTTTAAGCTGTTTTATTAAATTTGCAAATTTATAATATTTATCATTTGATTCCTCAGCTGGCGCAGAAATTATTAAAGGAGTGCGCGCCTCATCAATTAAAATAGAATCAACCTCATCAACAATAGCATAATTTAATTCTCTCTGCACGCATTGATCTAAACTTTGCGCCATATTATCACGTAGATAATCAAAACCAAATTCATTGTTAGTGCCATAAGTAATATCTGCTTGATAAGCCTGCTTTCTGCTAACTAATCTAAAATGCTTCAATCTTTCATCATATTGTGAATTATCATTATACTCTGGGTCATAGATAAAAGCTTCTTCATGAGTTATAACGCCTACTTTAATTCCAAGCGCGTCATATACCTTTCCCATCCAACCAGCTCCTAATTTTGCTAAATAATCATTAACTGTGACCAAATAAGCTCCTCTTTTTGCCAGAGCATTTAAATACAATGCTAAAGTTGCTACTAATGTCTTTCCTTCTCCTGTTTTCATTTCTGCAATTTGCCCTCTATGCAAGACAATTCCGCCAATAAGTTGGACATCATAATGTCGCTCTCCTAAAACTCTTTTAGCTGCCTCTCTTACAACTGCAAAAGCTTCTGGCAAAATATTATCTAATCTTTCATTTATTGTTTTAAGATATTTTTCATCTTTTAAGTCAATTTTTTCATCAATTTCTAATCTCTTTCTAAACTCAGCTGTCTTATTTCTTAGTTCATCATTACTTAATCTTTCTATTTTAGATTCTAAGCTATTTATTTTATCAATAATTGGTTGGATTTTTTTAATTTCCCTTGCATTGGGATCTCCGAATAATTTATTTAGAAAAAACATATATTTTAATTTATAATATAATTTATATTTGGAACAAAGCTAAGCTTCTTCACAATTCTTAGTAAAAAGGATGAAACAAGTAATCCCTCCCAACAAAGTCCTTGATAAACATTAGAGACGCTCAACAGAACGTCTCTAACTTTATAATGAATATTATTTACTCGCTATGCTTTGTTTAAAATTAATTCATCTTGCTTAGATTATACTACGCTCTGCCTTATTTAGTAAGTATTTTTTTATCTTTATATTTTTTAAGCAAGCGAGCTAAATGATCTTTTACCTTATCAATTGCTTTAAAAATATCTTTTTCTACTGTCTTCTCAACTCTGATTAAATTACCTGGAACTTTTAAATTAGCTTCAGCCCTATAAATCCTGCCAGCTTGATGGTGTTTAGTAATAATTCCTATCTCAACTCTGGCTTCAATAATTTTATTAAAATATTTTTCCAAGCCACCTATCTTTTTATCAATATAATCTTTAATTTTAGGATTTAAGTCAATATTAGTAGATTTAATAATAATATTCATAAAAAATATCAAAAATTATCAATTGCTTGACTATTTATTTCTACCCAATCATCTGTCTCAGTATCCCACTTATAAGCTTTAAAAATATTTACCTTTTCTTCTTTACTATAAATATACTCTACTTTTACATCACTGCCAATACGACGGGAATAATTAGTTTTTTTGTCTAATAATTTTGGTTTTGTTATAAACTCTAATTTTATTCTTCCTAATGAACTTCTAAAAATTAATTCTTCAGCTTCTCCGTCATAAACATTTTCCAATGGATATTTTTTTTCACTTTCAATAGTAAACTTGTTTTTAATCATCTCTTTTATATCTTCCCACTTATCTTTTGTCATAGATTTAAAATAATTAATCTCCGCCAAACCTACGCTCTCTTCTTTGATATTCTTTAATAATCAAATCAATATCTTCTTGATTAAAATCAGGCCAATGTTTGTTAATAAAATAAAGCTCACTATAAGCTCCTTCCCAAATTTGAAATCCAGATAATCTTTGTTCTCCAGATGTTCTCACAATTATATCTGGCTCTGGCAGGTCTGGCGCATATAAATATTTTTTAATTAAATCTTCATTTATCTTACTCTCTTTAATGCCATCTTTCACTATCTTTTTAACAGCATCAACTATTTCAGCTCTCCCTCCGTAATTAAGACAGATATTTAATATAGCTTTAGTATTATTCTTTGTCTTTTCCATGGCTTGATAGCATTTTTTAGCTAATCCATCTGGCAACTCATCAATTCTGCCACTTATAATTACTTTATATCCATTTTTATAAAAATTATCTAATTCTTCATCAACTGCTTTTCTAATTAAGGACATTAAATAGTTTACTTCATTTTTACTTCGTTTCCAATTCTCAGTAGAAAAAGCAAAAACAGTAATAATTTCTATTCCTTTTTTACTGCACCAATCTGACAATTTTTTCATAATGTCATATCCTTTGCGATGACCTTTAAATGTCGGCAACCCCTTAGCTCTGGCCCAACGTCTATTGCCATCCATTATTATTGCTAAATGCTTTAATTTTTTCTCCTTCATAATATTTACTTGCATCAATCCTATATTTTTATATTATCATATTTATGAATTAAGTCAAATAATTTTGCCAATTTTTAGAATTTAAGTCATAAAGAAAAATTGCTTTTTCTAATGAGAGCTTTCCTATTTTTGTCCTGCAAAGTTCTTGCAAATAAGCTCCTATTTCTAATTTTCTACCAATATCATTGGCTAATGAGCGAATATAGACTCCTGAAGAACAATTAACTCTTATTTTCATTTTTGGAAAATCATAGTCCAAAAGCTCAATATTATAAATTTTTACTTTCTTAGGTTCTAATTTTATTTCAATTCCCTTTCGCGCTAATTGATAAAGTTTTCTCCCTTTAAATTTTTTAGCTGAAAAAGTTGGTGGAATCTGATTAATTTCTCCAATAAAATTTTTTAAAACTTTTTTAATCTTTGCTAAGTCTGGCTTTTTTACATTCCTGGTTAAAATTACTTTTCCATCACGATCATAAGTATTAGTTATAGCTCCTAATTTTAACTCTGCAATATATTCTTTATCCTGTTTTAAATAAAATAATAACCTTTTTGTAGCTTCCCTACCTATTCCACAAATTAAAAGACCTGTGGCAAATGGATCTAATGTCCCACTATGGCCTATTTTTCTAATTTTTGTAATCTTTCTTAAATAATCTACCACATCATGAGATGTTATTCCAGATGGTTTGTTTATTAAAATAAATCCAAAATTTTTCATTTTACTTTATTTTCCATTTTTAAAATATACCAAATTAAAATACTTAATAACAAAATAGCTACTAAAATAGCTATACGCGAAAGCCACTCTTTTGCTAGATTCAATGATTGAGCAAAAATATAACCAGCTAAAGCTAACTCAATACTCCAACCAATAGCTCCTAATAAATTCCATTTTAAAAATGTTCTTGTCTTCATTTTAAGTGAGCCAGCTATAAATGGAACTATTTCTTTTATACTTGGAATAAATCGTCCTAAAAAAACGCTTTTAGAACCATGAATATCAAAAAATTTTTTTGCCTTTTCAAAATGATTAGGCTTTAAAAACCAAAACCCTTTTTTTCTAAAATCTTGACTATATTTTTTACCAATAAAATAATTTATCCAATCACCAATTACAGCTCCAATAATCGCTAAAAAAATTAGATAAATTATATTAAAATATCCTTTAGATGCATAAGCTCCAAGGATTAAAATAATTGTTGAACCTGGCAAAAACCATCCAATTCCGATTATTGTTTCAAGAAAGGCAGCTAAAAAACTTATAAAGTATCCTAAAAAACTAAAATGCTCAATTATTGGTAATAAAGATTTTAGAAAATCCATAAATTTCAAATAAATTCATTTTAAATGGACTGTCGCTATTATATAGTGACTTATTCCATTTTCAGCTAAATGAGCTCAATTCTTTTTCTCTGGCTAACATTACTTAATCTCCTATCCACTCTAATATCTTCATTACTAAATTATCATCTGGCAATTTTTTTGTTTCAACAATAAGATAAGGTAATTCTGTTTTTTTAATCTCTTTTAAATATTGTTTTTGTTGCTTTATATACCATTTATAATTTTGTAAAATTCTTTCATAATGCGGATAAAGCTTTAATCTATCTGCTATTCTCTTTTCTAACACTTTTTTACTTTCTGGAAAAATAACTAATATTATCTTAAAATTTAACTTAATCAATTCCTTTTCTTCATTCTTATATTCTACTATTCTATTATAATTAACTTTATTATAAACAATATCAGAAATATAAAATTTTTCTATAAGTAAATTTTTGCTTTTTAATACTTGAAAAATTTTTAAATAATTTTTTATTACTGGCTTTCCATATTCTGTGCCATAAATTCCCACATCACAATTAAACCAATGGCAACCATCTAAAATCTTTCCAGTTTTATTGTGCTTTGGCTCTAAATAATCATAAATTTGCGACATTAAAAAACTTTTCCCAGACAACTCTGCTCCTTCAAAAATTAAATGATGAATCATAATTTCTAAGTAGCGGGATTTTAGCCAGAATTATCTTTGAAAGCAAAAGAATAGATGATTTCGTAAAGCAACTACAAAATTGTATAATAGAATATATATTAATGAGAAGAGAAAAAAATCAGCCATTATTTTGCTTCTCACTTGGCAAAGCGAATTTAGGCAATCTTCTGCGTCACTGAATAGCTAACATATTGCCCTCAACTATACGCCATGCTCCTTGTTTATTAAATCCCACCAAAATTCGCTTTGCTAAATTGGTTCTGATTAGTATCCGCTTCCTTTAATTTTAAGTATGCATTGATTGTATAACAATTAAGCAACTATTGCAACAACCTTAGATAAAATTTTTATAGAATGCTTTTTAGAAAAGAGCTAAATTTTTTTACTTGTATTCATATAAACATTGCAAAATAATAGAATATATGCTATTGTTAATCTAACCTTGTAAGCATTATCTTTTAAAAAAATAATAATTTTAAAAAATATTATTTTTAAAGACTTTATAGCTCTTGCTCAAATAATAGAGCAAAGCCATAATATGTACTTAAAAATGCGCGGTCGAGACAAGGAAAAATAAATCTTACGCTTTAAATTTTTACTAATTGAAAAAAAGCATCAAGATTTAAAAGTAAGCGCGTTTTAAAATTAAATCTGCGCGCTGTATTATTTATTATTAAAAGCACTATGACAAAAAAACTTTATGTTGGCAGTCTTCCTTATGAAACAACAGAGAATGAGCTTAAAGAAACATTCAGCAAAGCTGGGACAGTTGAATCAGTAAAAATCATTATTGATAAATTTACTGGAAGAAGCAAAGGATTTGGCTTTGTTGAAATGTCTTCTGAAGATGAAGCTAAAAAAGCTATTGAAACACTTAATGGGCAACAAATGGGCGAAAGAACAATTATTGTAAGCGAGGCAAGGCCAATGACTGACAGAAATTCTCATAGTGGAGGTTTTAGAAGCCATCAAAATTTTGGCCAAAGAAACAACTACTAACCTGTTTTAAAGAAACATAAAAAAATCAGAGTTTAAACTCTGATTTTTTTATTATCTTAAATTAAATATTTTTTCAGAATAAAATTAAGTTTAATAAAAAAGTAAAAAAATTTTAAGCAAAATTTATATTTTATAATACAAAATTATTATAAAAAAAGCTCTAAAAGCAATACTTTAAATTTGTAATTTTCATTGTAAAGTATGCTTTAGAGCTATCATACATACGTTTTAAAACCCAAATTCCCAGTTCTCTGGAAATCCCCTTCTAACAAAGGGGGGAGGTTGCAAAAAGTTTTTTAATTGTTTTTTTATTTTAATGTCAGCGCCATACTCTTGTAAATCAAGAGCAAGCGTTGTTGCCATATCATTGTTGTTGCCACACTCCAACTTAATAGCTTTTTTTGATGGCAAGTTAATAAAGCTTATCTTGCCGTCATAAAGCTTTATGATTTTGTCAATCATGCTCACAGATACGATAGACGATAAAAACAGGCCTTCTTCAGTTAATTCTCCCTTCACTCCAGCGAAATCCACTCCCATTTAAAAATCCTCCTTTTAATTTATTTTAATAAAAATATAGCACAAAAAATACGCTTTGTCAAACAAAAAGTATATTATTAAACATAATTTTATTCTATCTTGCTCAATAGAAATAAAATTTATTTTGTCGGGGATACCAGATTTGAACTGACAACCTCTGGCTCCCGAAGCCAGCGCGCTACCAATTGCGCCAATCCCCGATTAGTAATGCGCGCAAATGAGCTCAATTCACTTAGCGCACTGTTTTAATAAACTATTTTTTTAATACCTAATTTAAACGGCTCTCCATTAATCTTCATATCTTTAAAATTATCAAACTTCTCAACTCTTTCTATTTTATTGCTTAAAGTATCTTTTAAAATCTCTTTTTCAAAAGTTTTAATAGATGTAAGAATTTGTTTATTTTTTGTAAAATAAAATATTTCAGTGCGATCTTTTATGTTAAGTCCAGAATTTTTGCGAGCCAAGTTTACAAGTCTTACAATCTCACGCTTAATTCCTTCTATTCTTAGTTCAGGTGTAATTTTTGTATCAAGCTCAACTAAAATCTTACCATTTGTTTCTTTACAAATAATCTCTTTAACATTTAATTCATCTAAAATTAGTTTCTTAAATTTATCTTTTACTTTATAATTTTTTATTATTATTTTCTGTAATGGTTGACGAATTTTAATTCCTAACTCAACTCTTTTTGACAAAGCAAGCTCAATAATATTTCTAACCTGTTCCATTTCATTTAGAACATCAATGCCTTTAATTTTAGTTTTAAAATCAAATGGTTTTGGCCAAGTTTCAAGATGAACTGATTTATTTTTATCTTCGAAATTATAACCAGCCACATTTTGCCAAACTTGCTCTGCAATAAATGGAATAAAAGGCGCTATTACTTTTGACAATTTTATTAAAACAAATTTCGTCACAGTCAGCGCAGCTAATTTGTCTTTTTTATTATCTCCTTTAAACCTTTCACGAGAACGTCTTATATACCAAGTTGATAAATCATCAATAAAACCACTAATTGGCCGAGAAGCATTTGGCAAGTTATATTTTTCTAAATTTTCAGTTACTTGCTTAATCAATTGGTTTAGTCTTGTTAATATCCATACATCTAAAATATTTTCAAGCTCTATATTATTTAAATTCACATCATTAGTTGATGACGCAAATAATGCATAAAATTTAACTACATTCCAAAGAGTTATCACATTTTTACGTAGCGCGTCTTTAATATCAGATTCAGAAAAATTAATATCATCTCCAAGCATAATTGGGCTATTTACAAAATACATCCTCAATGCATCGCTTCCATATCTCTCTAATATAATACGCGGGTCAGTATAATTGCCAAATGACTTGCTCATTTTTCTTCCATCTGTTCCTGATAAAACGCCACTGACTATAACATTTTTAAAAGAAATGGAATTAAACAATGAATTTGATAAAACATGTAAATAATAAAACCAACCCCTTAATTGTCCAGTGTATTCAATAATGAAATCAGCTGGAAATCTATTTTTAAAATCTTCTTTACTTTCAAATGGATAATGAAATTGGGCAAATGACATAGCGCCTGATTCAAACCAGCAATCCAACACTTCTTTAACCCTCTTCATCGTCCCTCCACATTCACATTTTATAGTATATTTATCTATGTCAGGCCTGTGTAAATCATTCACCTTTTTCCCGCTTAGTTTCTCAATTTCCTTAATTGAACCTAAAACTTTTATTTTACCGCATTTATCACATCTCCAAACTGGTATAGGAGA
>JALTFF010000054.1 GCA_027007465.1 bacterium
TAACTAACAACTATATATGGCAATTAAAAATTCTGGAGACAAGAAAATAGATTGGGAAGTTATCAAACATATTCTTTTTGATACACCTCAAGAAAAATTGAATTAATTTTTTCGGAGCAATTTGTTTCAGGAAGTAAGATTCAAAGCGCGATCAGAATCTTTATCCATTACATAATCTATCAGAGAGAACAGGACATAAATCAGAATTACTGATGAAGAATTAAGCTGGAAAGAAATAATAAAAAAGGAAATGATTCCAAAACAATATTTTTTAAAATTTAGGAAGTAAACAATGAATGGAAATCAAAGAATAATTTTATAGAGCGCGGAAAGTTAAAAGAATTAGATATTAAACTTAATGCGAAATAACATTTTAATATTCTTTCCTATAACAATTCTACTATAACAGAATCACTACAAGGCAAGCAGGAATATCGAATATTTTAATATTCTTAAGAGTGCCAGATATTCTCACATTCTCAAGAATGTCAGAATGTTGTTGGTGTTAAATTTTTGAGAAATTAAAATTTTCTTTGTCAATCTCATTGACAAAACTTGGGCAAGAATTGTCAATAACATTGACAATTATTTCAATTTTGCCAAAATAATAATTTAATAGTAAATAATAATTTAAAAATTAAAGAGGATAAAAAAAACATGAAAATTAAAATTGTTGATAAAAAAGAAAAAAATAATGATTTTGTGAAAATTTCGCTTTCTGAAAAAATTACCAATAATAGATTAGTAATTAAAAATGGACAGAATATTTTGGAAATAAAAATACCTAAAAAGAAAGATGCCACACGGCGTAAATTGATAATTTTAGTAAGAGGAATTATTCAGGAAAATTTATTTTTATAAGGAACAATTTTATGAAAAATGAAATAAAAAACTTTGAAACACCTTCACAAGAAGCCCCTGAAAAACAATCCCAATCTCAAAAAATTGAAAGAAAATTTTTAGTTAAATCATTACCGGAAAATTTGGAACAATATCCACACAAAGATATTGTTCAAGGTTATTTGGCTATAGCCGAAGACGGAACAGAGGTTAGACTTTGCCAAAAAGGTAAAAAATATTTTCAGACAGTAAAAAATGACTCAGGAAAAAATAGATTTGAATCAGAAATTGAAATTTCAGAAGAACAATTTAATTCACTTTGGAGAGCAACAAAAGGAAAAAGAGTAGAAAAAACACATTACGAAATACCATACAAAAATAGAGTAATAGGATTAGATGTTTATCACAGTGATTTAGACGGCTTATTATCCGCAGAAATAGAATTTTCTAATGAAAAAGATAATAACAAATTCATTCCCCCTAAATGGTTGAGTAAAGAAGTTACTGAAGATAAGAGATATAAAAATCAAAATTTAGCTTTACATGGAATCCCAAAACAAAAACAAACGCAAGCAGAACAACAAAAAGAAAAAATAGACGCTCCTGGATATAAATTTGAAAAAGGTATTACTAAGTTAGTTGATAGTATTAAAGAAAAAATGACTAAATGTGAAGGAAATATTGTTATTGAAATTGCCGGTGGATCAGCTTCAGGCAAAACAAGTGCTGTTACAAATACGATAAAAAAAATATTTGGCACAAATGCTTTAGTTCTCTCCACAGATGATTATTATTATGGCAAAACGTTTATGGACGCTGAAGCAGAAAAAGGAAATAAGCTAAATTGGGATCAGCCAGAGGCTTTAAATTTAAATTTGTTCAGACAGCATCTTGCGCAACTCAAATCTGGCAAATCAATAGAAAAACCAATCTATGATATGAAGATTAACGAACCAATAGGCACGGAAAAAATGAACCCCAAAAAACTAATCATCGCAGAAGGACTTTTTGCTCTTGATGAAAAATTAAAGAACGAAGGAGATATTAAAGTATTTGTTGATACTGGTATTCATGGTAGGCTTATTAGGAGATTATTAAGAGATATTCAAAGAACAAATCAAAAACCAGCTGACATTCTAAGATATTTTTCTCAAGTTGTTGAACCAATGCACAAAAAATATATTGAAAATACAAAGAAGAATGCAGATTTAATTATTAACAATGAATATAGTCCCAAAGTTGAAGCTAAACGATCAGGGCTACATGAAATTCAATTGAAGTTTCAAGGTACTTTGGACGCGGATAGTCTGAGAAAGCTTGGTGCTGAAAAATTAAGCACAACAACACAAATTGATAAATATTATAATCCCAAAGATAGAAATTTAATACAAACAGGAGAAATACTTAGGATAAGAGAAGAAGGAAAAAGAAAAACTTTAACTTACAAAGGGCCTAAAATAAAATCACAATTTAGAGAAAGGCCTAAATTTGAATTTGAAATTGACGCAGACACTGAAAACGCATTTTTAAATATATGCGGAGATATGAAAAAAATTATTACAAAAGAAAGGACACTCTATCAACTTGATGGTGTAGTATTTTCACTTGATAATGTATTGAAAAACGAAGATGGTAAAAATGTTAATTTAGGAAAATTCATAGAAATTAGATCGACAGACAGAGAATTATATTCAGAGAAAATAAAATCAGTAATTAAAAAGCTGGGGCTGAATATGAATGAAGGAGTGAAAGAGTCGTATTTTGAAATGTAAAAAATAAAAATAAATTTTCCTGAATAATGCTTGCTATTCCTTGCGGATTTATTTACATCAGCCTAACTAACTATATCCCTGTCAAGCTCTCTTGTGTGGATAAGCTATTGTTGCATTGATGATAATTATCTTGATAAGGGATCTGTCTAGTCCAGATAGCATAGATAATGTGAATCATCTTTCTCATTATAGCAATAAGAGCTACTCGGTAAGGTTTTCCTTCTAACCTTTTCTTTTAAAAGAATCTTTGAAATTGTGCATAATGCAGAACTGCTACTGAAGC
>JALTFF010000055.1 GCA_027007465.1 bacterium
AAACAATTATCACTTGGCATGATTGCGCTTATGAACATTATCCAGAACTTTATACAAAATTTGAACTTTTCTTGCTAAAATTTGGAATTAAAAGCGCATTAAAAAAAGCAAGTAAAATTATTGTCCCGTCTGAATTTACAAAATCAGAAATGATAAAAATCTATAACATTGACAGCAAAAGAATAAAAGTTGTTCATCATGGGATAAGTCATAATTTTGAACAAAATAATAGTCTAAATTTAAAAAATAAATTTGGCAGATATTTATTATATATTGGCAGATTAGAAAAAAAGAAAAATATTTTAGGATTGTTAAAAGTGTTTAAAAAATTATTAGAAAAACAAGAAAATGATTTAAAATTAATATTGGTTGGGAAGCAAGGCTATGAATGGGAAAAAATAAAAAAATACATAACTAAAAACAAATTATCTAAAAAAATCATTAAATTAAACTACGTAAATGAAGAAGAAAAATATAATTTACTAAAAAACGCGCAGGTTTTTGTCTTTTTGTCTTATTATGAAGGTTTTGGCATGCCAATTTTAGAAGCTATGTCTGTTGGTTGTCCTGTTGTTTGTTCTAACAAAGGATCTTTGCCAGAAATAGCTGGTAAAGCAGCTTTATTAGTTGATGTTTTAAATATTAAAGAAATTGTTAGAACTATTGATAAAATTATTACTGACAAAACTCTAAGAAAAAAATTAATTATAAATGGATATAAAAGAGTTGAAGAATTTTCTTGGCAAAAAAGCGCTAAAGAAACATTAGATATAATTCTTCTCGTTGGGGCAAAGTAGATTCATTTGTTTTTGGCATAAATAAATCTATGCTTAATTATAATAATACTGTTTAGACTACAATATTGTTACAATGTTGCAATAGATTCTTGAAGCTACAATTATATTAAAAGAAGCAAGAGAGACTAATTTTGACATAAATGTATAAAGCTTATATAATATTATTATGTGGGAATATATTGGCCAAGAACAAATTTTTAATTATTTAAATAAAGCAAGACTTAATAATAATTTAGCTCATTTTTACATATTTCAAGGACAAAAATTTTTAGGCAAAAAATCAGCTGCTTTTTATTTTGCAAAAAGTCTATTTTGCGAAAAAGGAAAAAAAGAGCCTTGCTTAAAATGTAAACAATGTATTCAAATTGACAAAGGAATTCATCCAGATATTTTTTACTTAGAAAAACAACAAGAAGCTAAAGATATCACTATCAATGATATCAAAATATTAAAGGATAAATTGGATAATAAACCATTTTTTAACAAATGGAAAATAGCTATTATTGAAGAAGCTGAGAATTTAAATATAAAAGCTGCTAATGCAATGCTAAAAACATTAGAAGAACCAAAAGGAGATGCAATTATAATATTATTAGTTAATGATTTGTCTAAAATTCCAGCCACTATAATTTCTCGCTCTCAAATATTATACTTTAACTTAGTTGATTTTAAAAAAATTTATAATTGGTTAATTGAAAAATTTAACTTAAAAAGAGATCAAGCTCGAGAAATAACTCACCTTTCTAAGGGGCGGCCTCGTTTAGCAAAAATTTTTGCAACAGAAGAAGAATATCTTGCAGAATACAAGAAAATAACCTATGATTTTCTTAATTTATTTGATAATTCTGTTGAAATAAATCAGAAATTTCAATATTTAGACAGCTTAATTCTAAATAAAAAGTCTTTTAATGAAAAAATAGCTTTATCAAAAGATTTGATAGACAAATGGCAAACTATAATTAGAGATATCTTTCTTTATAAAATAGGCAGTCAAGATAGAATTATCAATTATCATTTAAGAGGCAAAATAGCTAACTTAGAAATAAATCCAAAAAAAATTGTTGAATTATGGCAAGAAACCTCTAATTATAAAAATTATTTTTTAGAACAAAATATTGATGTAAAATTATTATTAGAAAATTTGTTATTAAAAATATGACAAAGAAATATTTTAGCTTTATTATTTTAATCTTATTAATTTTAGGCATTAGTCTTTCAGGATGTTCTGTTTCATTTACAAAAAATAAAATGAGTGAATTGGGTGGTGTTTTTAAGTCAATTAATCATGGAAAAACTTGGGAACATAAAGTCTTAATTAAATCAGTTTTAACCAAAAAACAAACTATTGGCAATACTGATATTACTAATATAGTTATTGATCCACAAGACAATCAAACAATTTATTTAGGGACTGAAAAAAATGGCATATATTATAGTAATGATGGAGCTAATAGTTGGGAACACTCAAAAGGTTTAGATAATATGACAATAGACGCATTGGCAATAGATCCAAAATCAAGAAATATAATCTATGCAAGCAGTGGTAATAGTATTTTTAAATCAACAGATTGCGCTAACAATTTTAAAAGAATTTATTATGACACAAAATTAACTATAAAAATTTTATCCTTAGCTGTTGATCATTATAATACTGCTATTATTTATGCTGGAACATCTCGCGGAGATATTTTAAAAAGCCTTAATTATGGAAAAAATTGGACAGCCATTTATAGAGTTCCGGATCAAATTAAAAAAATTATAATCTCTCCTAATGATAGTAGAATAATTTACTTTGCTACAAAAAAAAGTGGGATATATAAAACGACTAACAGTGGTAAAAGTTGGGTATCTTATAAAAAAGATTTGAAAAAATATAAAGATGGTTTAATATATAAAGATATGGTCTGCTTTAATGATATTAAAGATGGTTTGATTTTAGCTAATAATTATGGTTTACTAAGAACAAAGGATGGTGGAAAAACATGGGAAAAAATCAATCTTAACACACCTAAAAAAGGCGCTAATATTTATTCTTTAGCAGTCAATCCTAAAAATCACAAGGAAATTTACTATGGCACAGACACCACTTTTTATCATTCTATTGATGGCGGTATATCATGGAGTTCTAAGAAATTGCCAAGCAATAGAGTAGCTAATGTCTTATCAATTGATTATGAGCATCCTAATATAATCTATTTAGGAGTATTAAAACAAAAAAAATCAAACTTGCTAATTATGAACAATTAATCATCATTAGTATGTTTTACAAATCTTATGAATCAATTTATCCAAAATCATAAAGATGAATTTAATAAAGTGATTGTTTTTTTTAAAAAAGACATTTCTAGTCTTAGAACAGGTAGAGCTAATTTATCTATTTTAGATAATGTTATTGTTGAAGCTTATGGTGTGAAAAATTCAATCCAACATTTAGCTAATCTTAGTATTCAAGAAGCTCGCAATATTATAATAACACCTTGGGATAAAAACATTATTAAAGATATTGAAAAGGCAATTACTCAGGCAAATTTAGGTGTATCAATTGTTAATGAAGGTGACAAAATTAGAATTGTTGTTCCTAGTTTAACAGAAGAATTAAGGAAAGAAATGGTTAAAAAATTAGACAAAAAAATGGAGCAAGCTAAAATTAATATTAGACAAATAAGAAATGATATAAAGAATGAGATTATCAAAGCTTATGAAAATAAAGAAATCAATGAAGATGAAAAATTTAGTTTTATTGAAGAATTAAATAATGAAGTGCATAATTTTCAAAGTGAAATAGAAGATATTAAATTAAAAAAGCAAAAAGAAATTATGGAAATATAATTTTATAAATTTTTATATAAATTTTATGTTATTAACAATAATCACTTTTACTATTGTACTTTCTTTGCTTGTTTTTGTTCACGAAATGGGACATTTTCTTGTAGCAAGAAAATTTGGTATTAAAGCAGAAGAATTTGGTTTTGGTTTCCCACCTAGAGCTTGGGGAATCTATAAATCAACTAATGGGCAATGGAAGCAAGTAAAAGGCAATAAAGAGGTTAAAGATGCTAAAGGAACAATATATTCAATCAATTACTTACCATTAGGAGGTTTTGTAAAAATAAAGGGAGAACAAGGTGAAGATGCTCAAGATGAAGATAGTTTTGTTCATAAAAAAATATGGAAAAGGGCATTAGTTCTTTCAGCAGGTGTAATTATGAATTTAGTTTTAGCTATTGTGCTAATTAGTATTGGTTTAATGATTGGTTTGCCTCAAGCTATTAATAATGTTAATCCAAACGCAAAAATTAGAGATAGAAAAGTTCAAATAGTCCAAGTTTTACCTAATAGTCCTGCTAGTAAAGCTGGATTAAAAATGGGAGATTCTATTGTTTTATTAAGCATTAAAAAAGTAAATAAACAAAGCACATCTAAAGATAATAGTCCTAAAATAATAAAGTATCAACCTCTTAAAATTTCTAATATAAAACAAGTTCAAAAATTTATGGAGGAAAATAATGGCAAGGAAATTGTTCTAAGCATTAAGCGAGGCGATAAAATATTAGACAAAAATATAAAAGTAAAAACACTAAAATCAACTGGAAAAGGTGGGATAGGAATTGCCTTAGCTCAAACAGGTTTAGTCTCTTATCCTTGGTATGAGGCTATTTATTATGGAATTAAAACAACTTTTTTTATTACATGGATGATTATTGTTGCTTTTTATGAATTATTAAAAAATTTAATTTTAGGCCATGGATTATCAGCTGATATAGCTGGGCCAGTTGGTATTGTTGCTCTTACTGGCCAAGTAGCTCGTTTAGGAATTATTTATATTTTACAATTTACAGCCTTACTTTCTATAAATTTAGCTGTAATTAATTTTTTGCCATTCCCAGCTTTAGACGGAGGAAGAGTTTTTTTTCTTCTTATTGAAAAATTAAAAGGTAAACCAGTAAAACGTGAATTAGAAGCGCTTATCCATAATATTGGATTTGCTGCGTTAATGATTTTGGTTGTCTTAGTAACATTTAGAGATATAAGCAGATTTAATATATTAGAAAAAATTAAAAATTTATTTTAAATGTTAAATAAAATTTTAGGAAAATTTAGCCATGATTTAGGTATAGATTTAGGCACAATCAATACCTTGATATATGTGAAAGATAAAGGAATTGTAATTAATGAACCATCAGTTGTGGCTATAAACAAAAGAACAGAAGAAGTTTTAACTGTTGGTTCAAAAGCTGAGAAAATGTTAGGAAAAACACCTCCCCATATTGAAGTTGTTGAACCTTTGGTTAATGGAATTATTTCTGATTTTGAAGCTAGTGAAAAAATGCTTAAGTATTTTATTGATAAAATAAACCGTGAAAGTTTTGCTTTAATCCCTAGACCAAAAGTTATTGTAGGCGTTCCATTAGAAACAACAGAAGTAGAAAAAAAAGCGGCTGAAGATGCAATTATGGGTGTTGGAGCAAGGGAAGTTTATCTTATTGAAAATATTGTTGCTTCTGGTATTGGCGCAAGATTAGATGTGCAAAGCGCAGAAGCTAATATGATAATAGATATCGGCGGAGGGAGCACTGAAATTGCTGTGCTCTCATTAGGTGGAGTAGTAACATCTAAATCATTACCACTAGCTGGAAATGAATTAAATCGCAGTATTATTCAATATGCAAGAGATGAATTTAACCTATTATTAGGCAATAAAACAGCTGAAAAAATTAAGATAAAACTTGGCAATGCTAAAGAACTAGAAAAAACAATAGAAATGAAAATGCAAGGAAGAGATTTAATAAGTGGATTACCAAAAGAGGTTATTGTTAATGATAAACAAATTAAAGAAGCTATGGAACATACTATTCAATTGATTATTGAAAATATTAAAGCAACTTTAGAAATAACTCCCCCAGAGTTAATGGCTGATATTTACAAAAAGGGAATTATGCTCACTGGCGGGGGAGCTTTAATAAGAAAATTAGATGAGCTTATAGCAGAATCAATAGATATTCCAGTAAATATAGCTGATGATCCATTAACTTGTGCTGTAAGAGGGACTGGAATGGCATTGGAAAATCCAGACCTATTAAAAGATATAATAATACCAGGCACTCAAAATGAAATATAAAAAAGACATATACTCTTTATTTATATTTACTATAGTATTTTTTAAAGCAAAAGCATATTTAAACGATTTTTCGCTTCACTAATGTTCTGTATTCCTACATGGCACGGACACACAAAGGTAGAAATACTGCGTTAACAGTATGGAATTCTGCTTAGTATAAACGACTAAGCCACTACTAACATTGTTATAGCAAAACATATTTTATGTTCTACCAGAAAAAGAAAAAATATTTCATCATAATAATATTTGCATTGCTTATTCTCTTACATTATCTTGGCGCGTTAAAGCCATTAGAAGCAATTATAAGCCAAACTTTTGATTATGGTGAAAAATATGTTTATAAAATAGGAAATAAAATAAAGAACGTTGCTAATAAAAAAAGAAAAATTAGTGAATTAAAAAAAGAAAATTATCAACTTTCACAAGCTATAAATAAATTAATTATAGAAAATTCTAAATTAAAAAAAGTGCAAAGGGAAAATATATTGTTAAGAAAACAACTTAAATTTTATCAAAAAAGAAACTATAAATATAAATTAGCTAATATAATTGCTAAAAATTTAATAAATGAAAATCTAAACTACTTTGTTATTGATAGGGGAGAGGAAGATGGAGTTAAAAATGGATGTCCAGTGTTAGCAGAAGATGGGATTGTAATAGGAAAAGTTGCAAAAGTAGAAAAAAAATTATCAAAAGTTTTTTTGTTATCTAGTGATTATTGCAAATTAGCTGCTACTATTCAGGGCAATAATAATACTTCTGGATTAATAGAAGGCGAACTAGGGTTATCAATAAAAATGAATTACATCCCACAAGATGCTAAAATAAGTCAAGATCAAATTGTTGTTACATCAGGATTAGAAAAATACATTCCTGCTGGATTAGTGATTGGAAAAATTAGCAAAGTAGAAGCTAATCCAAGTGAATTATTTAAACAAGCTATTGTAAAGCCATTAGTTGATTTTAATAAACTAACTATTGTTTCTGTAATAATACCATAATTATGCAGATAAAATCACTTCTTTTTCATCTAACAGCGCTAAGTATAATTACTATTATACAAACTGCATTTTTATCGTCATTATCTCTTCCATTTAATAGTTTAAACTTAGTATTGTTAACTATTCTTTTTTTATTATTTATAGAAAATACTAATTTGGCTTATATTTATACTGGAATTTTAGGAATGTCATTAGACCTCTACTCAATCTATAGCTTTGGTATAATTACTATTAGCTTATTTTTATCACTACTTATCATTGACTTTATTTATCATAATATTCTAACTAATCATTCTTTTTTTACTCTTATTATTTTATTCTCTATTTTTACTTTATTAAATTATTTTTTTAAATTATCATTTATTTATCTTAGTTATTACATTGGCCTGTCAGACTATCTTATAAAGATTAAATTGATTTATTTAAAATCATTTTTATATGAATTTCTTGTTGGCGTAATTGTTATTATGTTTGTTTATTTTATATATTATAGCTTAAACAAAAAACTAAAATTGTTTTTTTTAACAAAATAATTATGATAAGATTTAAAAAATCAAACACTAATAATAAGGATAAATGGATAAAAGAAATTTTTATAAATACATCAACCAAGATTGGTGGATTTTTAAATCTTAATTTTGATTTTAGAAAAATTAGATTACTATATTTATTACTAATAGTAGGTTTTGCTATATTATTAGCTAAAACAGGATATTTGCAATTAGTTAAAGGAAAATATTATTATAATTTATCTAGAATAAATAAAGTAAGGACATTTCCAATAAAACCCAACCGTGGCATCATTTATGATGATAAAGGCAATATTTTAGTTAAGAATAATCCTATTTTTTCTTTATATGCATTATCTGATGATTTACATTTAGGCACTCCAGAAACAGAAAAGATATTAACAAAAATATCAGAGATTACAAAGAAATCTAAGAAAGAACTAAAAGAAAAAATTAAGAATAATAGCGGGGCTAAACCTTTTAAATTAATCAATAAATTAACTTATGATCAAGCAATAAAAATAAAAATTGCTAATTTTAATACATCTGGCATCACTGTCAGGACATCTTCATACAGAGATTATAAATCTAATTGTAGCTCATATTCACATATTCTTGGCTATATTGGAAAAATCAATCCAGAAGAATATAAAAAATTAGATCCTAAAATTTATAGTTTAACAGATAATGTAGGAAAATCTGGGTTAGAATATGTTTATGATAAAATATTAAGAGGAATAAATGGTAAAAAAACAATTTTAGTTGATGCAACTGGTAGAATAATCAAAGAGCTTTCTATACAAAAACCTAAAGACGGATTATCTCTAAAATTATCTATTAATAGCGGATTGCAAAAAAAAGCAGAAGAAGAGTTGAGTAAAGCTATTAAAAAAGCAAAAGCGCATAGTGGTTGTGTTGTAATTCTTAATCCACAAAATGGAGAAGTTATGGCTTTAGTTTCTTTGCCAAGTTATAATAATAATGACTTTGCGCAAGGAATAGATAAGAAGAAATATAATGACTATATTAATAATCCTTATAGACCATTATTTGATCGCTCTATCTCTGGAGAATATCCACCTGGTTCAACTTTTAAGCCTATTGTAGCTGCAGCAGCTCTTGAGCAAGAAATTATCAATGAAAATACAAGTTTTCTATCTACTGGAGGTATTAGATTAGGAAAATGGTTTTTTCCAGATTGGAAAAGAGGAGGGCATGGAATTACAGCCGTGCGCCGCGCTATTGCAGAATCAATAAATACTTTTTTTTATTATATTGGCGGAGGATATGATAAATTTAAAGGATTAGGAGAAGAAAAAATTATTGATTATGCAAAGTTATTTGGATTGGGAGAAACAACAAATATAGATTTACCTTGGGAAGCAAAAGGATTTTTACCTACAAAAAAATGGAAAGAAAGAACAAAGAATGAGGCTTGGTATATTGGAGATACCTATCATTTATCAATTGGTCAGGGTGATATATTAGTTACCCCATTACAAATATCAACATATATTGCTTTTTTTGCTAATGGCGGAATTTTATATCAACCGCATATAGTTAGAAGTTTTGTAAATGATAAATGCGAAACTGTTAAAAAACAAAAAATTAAAGTCATTAGAAAAAATTTTATTAGTAAAAAAAATATTAAAATAGTTAGGCAAGGTATGCGCCAAGCTGTCCTTTCTGGAAGCGCTAGAAGATTAAAAAGTTTACCAATAAAAGTAGCTGGCAAAACAGGGACTGCACAATGGTCTAGTAAAAAGGGTAATAAACCTCATGCTTGGTTTACATGTTTTGCTCCTTATAACAATCCTAAAATTGTTATTACAGTTCTTGTAGAAAAAGCTGGAGAAGGCAATGAAATTGCTTTGCCAGTTGCTCAAAAAATTTTAGAATGGTGGATTAGTAAAAATCCAAAATTAATAAAAAAACCTGTTTGACAGCTATT
>JALTFF010000056.1 GCA_027007465.1 bacterium
TATCCTATTGAAACAGTAGCTAGAAAAGGTATAAATATATTAAAAGTAACAAATAAAGATAGAGATAGAAATGAACCTCCACAGTGTAGAACAGTAAAATTATCTTTTAGGGATACTTCTAAAAAATTGTGTAAAATAGGAAGAGTATCTATTAAATATGTTTTATCATTAAGTTCAGAAATACCTAATAGTAATGATTAATAAATTTATGGCGTTAGATTATACTACAATTCCAAATCCATTTAATAATCAACTTAAAAAAATTAATTCTGATATTAATTTTAAATCAGAACCAATTAGTAATGTTAATTCTCCTTCTCAAATAAAAAAAGATGTTATTGATGGAAAAACTTGGAATAATATGTGGGTAAAAAATTGGATTAAAAGTGTTAATTATAAACCTCAAAAAACGGGATTTAAAATAGATGGTATTACAGGAAAAATAGAATGTGCAGGTATTGTTTTAACAGGTGGTTCTATAAAATTTGGACAAACAGATTATAATACAGGAATAGGAATTTTTTTTGGATATTCAAATGGTAATTACAAATTTAGCATAGGCAATAGTTCAACTGATTATTTTAATTTTGATGGAGCACATATTAGTTTATCAAGTAATAATCCAAATGCCATTATTATTAATTATGGTTCTGATATAAGTTTATTACATGGAGGAGATGTTAAATTTACTTCTGTAGTTGCTCCAACAGCTTGCACAGCATTTTTAGCAGGAGAAGGAGCTGGTAATTTAAGTAATGGAGATTATTATTATAAAATAACTTTTGTAAATGAAGCTGGTGAAACAGAATTAGGAGCAACTAGTAATAAAATAACAATAACAGATAATAGTGCTAATGGAAAAGTAAGGTTATTAAATATTCCTATAAGTTCATCTGTTTCAGTAGTAGCAAGAAGAATTTACAGAACAAAAGCAGGAGGTTCTATTTATTATTTATTAGATACTATTTCAGATAATACAACTACAATATATATTGATAATATTGCTGATAGTAATCTAGATAATGCTTTAGCTAATTTTAGAGAAAATAGCACTTTTGGTAAAATTTTTATTGATGGAAAAGCAAGAATTAAAATTAGTAGCACAAATGTATTTATAGGAAATAGAGCAGGTGATTCAAATTTTCTTGGCTATGAGAATGTTTTTTTAGGAGAAGCAGCTGGATATTCCAATAATAATGGTTATTTTAATACTTTTATAGGTGCATATACTGGATATTCTAATACTATTGGTGTTAGTAATATTTTTATAGGAATGGAAGCTGGTTATGATAATATTAGTGGTGTTGATAATGTTTTTATAGGTATGGATGCAGGAGTTGACAATATAAGTGGTTATGCGAATGTTTTTATAGGAACATATAGTGGGTATCATAGTAATAATTATTATAATACATTTTTAGGTTATTGTAGTGGAGATTATAATAATGGAGATTATAATACTTTTATAGGAGCTGAAGCTGGTTATAAAAATACTACTAGTGATAATAATGTTTTTATAGGAGCTGACGCTGGTTATAATAATACTACTGGTAATAATAATGTTTTTATAGGTTATGCTGCAGGTTTTTACAATGAAACGGAATCAAATAATTTATATATAGATGGAACTGGCTCTGGACTTAGTAGTGTTCGTAGTCTTATATATGGAAAATTTGCTTTTATGACAGCTGATCAATTTTTAAGAGTAAATGGAGCATTAATTGTAGGAGGAAATGCAGCATTAGATACTTCAGCTACAGATGAATTTTTAAATATACCAACAATGGCGGGAACTCCAACAGGAACACCAACAGCTTATACAGGTAAAGTATCTATTGTTTATGATACCACTAATAATAAATTATATGTTTATAATGGAGGATGGAAATCAGTAGCTTTAAGTTAATAATTTAATTTAAAATATATGTTAAATTTTAAAAAATTCAAAAAAAATAAAACAATAACTTTTAAAAAAAATAAAGATAAAGTTATTGTTACTGTTAAAAAATTTGATGAATATACAGGTAAACCAATAACAGAAAATAAAATAATTAATTTAATAGAATTAGAAAATAGAAAAAATATGTATGAAAGGGAAATTAAAACAATACAAGAACGATTAGATGAAGTTAATTCGTTATTAAATGATATACATAAAAATTTATAAATAAAAGTCTTGATTAACACAAATAAATAATATATATTTAAAATATAGGGTGTATGCAAGAAGCAGAAATAACAAATTTAAAAATTTCTATGAAGGGCATCCAAAAAGATATTGCTTATATCAAGCAATCACAAGAAAGAATTGAAAAAAAGGTTGATAATTTTATCAATGAGGCTTCTGATAAATTCGCTGATAAATCAATAGAAACTAATTTTAATCAATTCAAAAAAGATGCTACTAAAATCTATGCTTGCAAGACAACAGAGAAGATAGTTTATGGGATGGTATGGCTTTTGCTTACTGGTATAGTTTTAGAAATTTTACATTTAGTTTTAAAATAAAAAGGAGTTTAATTTAATGGCAAAACAATGCTCTCCAAAAGTATAAATGACGGTTCAATTTCTTCAGCTCCTGCAACACAATAAAAATAAAAGGAGGATAAGAAAGTGAGACACAAAAAGAAAAAGTATTATGATAGACATCACATTATACCTCAATCCCGTGACTATTCCTTAGCTAACGACCCAGATAATATTGTTAAAGTAGATGCTTGCAGACACAATTTATATCATTGTTTGTTTTACAATTTAACTCCGCCAGAAATTATTACCCAATTAGTAAAAGAGTTTTGGAAAGATAATTGGCATTGGGTTTATGTAGCATATAAACAAGCTAATACCTGTCTGCGTGCGGA
>JALTFF010000057.1 GCA_027007465.1 bacterium
TTTATTGGAACATTTAGAACATTTTGGTAAGATTTTGGCTGTGGTAATTTTTCAAGTAATTTTGAAAAATTTATTTGAGCTATAATCCCATTTTCTGGATTGTTAATTAAATTGGCATTTAAATCTTGTATTTTAATATTAAGCTCTTGGCAAAGTTTTTTAAGTATTTTTTTTAAAACTTTTTTTTCATCTTCCTGATTTTTCTTTTTAGGGTTTTTATAAGCAATGCCAAGTTCTGTATGCTCGCCATTTTTTGTAAAAACATTTCCTATTTCAAAAATATTAACTGTTTTAATGTCTAATAAATCAATATACCGCGCATTTTTTTCCAGCGCATCAAGAAGACCAGCTATAAGATCTTTTCTTATAAATGGTTTATCTTGCGCAAAAGAATTGGCAAGTTCAATTTCGCCTTTTTCTTGAAAAACATAAGTTTCTATTTCAGAATAGCCGTTAGAAATAAGAAATTGACATATTTTATTTTGATAGTAAAAATGTTTATTAACTTTTGGCTTAAAGTCCATATTATATTCTAAGTCATCTGGAATTTTATCATAGCCGTAGATTCTGCCAATTTCTTCAACTAAATCTTCAGGTATGTTTAAGTCAAGCCGTTCAAATGGGATGGTTACTTTATATTTAAAATTTCGGTTTTTAAATTTAAATTTTAACCTTTTAAATATTTTTTCCACATCTTTTCCACTAATTTTAATTCCTAATATATTCTCTATTTTTTCAAATGGCAATAAGATTTCCTTTTTTATTTCTGGAATAGGATAAATATCTTCTTTAGCTCCGATCAATGTATTTGAACTTTTAGCTATTTCTTCAATCAGCCTTGTTATAGTCTCCATTCCTAAATCTGCTAATTCTGATGATAAATTATTTTCATATCTTTTTGAAGCTTCTGTAATAATATTTATTTTGCGCGATGTTTTGCGTATGTTTACTGGATTAAAATTAGCAGCTTCTATAATAATATTTTTAGTATTTTCATCAACTTCTGCTTTTTTGCCCCCTTTAATCCCAGCAATAGCCAGCGGCTCTTTCTCATCAGCTATGACCAGCATAGAATTATCTAATTTAATTTCTTTATTATCAAGGGTAATAATTTTCTCGCCTAATTTTGCTTTGCGTATTATGATTTTATCACCATCAATTTTGTCAGCGTCAAAAATGTGTAATGGCTGACCAATGTCAAATAATATAAAATTAGTAGCGTCAACAATATTATTAATTGATTTTTGTTTAATAGATTCAAGACTTTGTCTTAACCATTTTGGGGATTGTTTAACTTTAATGTTTTCAATATATCTTGCAATATATCTTTTACAAAGTTGCTTGTCTTTAACAATTACTGATAAATTTTTATCAAGAGAATTATCTATATTTTGATGTTGGATATTATTAGCAATCTTTTTAATTGGTTTATCAAGTAAAGCAGATATTTCTTTAGCAATGCCATAATGGCAAAGGCAATCATGCGCTCTATTTGGCAAAATATCTAAACTAATAATAAAATCATCTCCATTTTTTTCAATGCTTTCAACTTCAAATGATTTTTTAGTTATTAGATTGCTTATGTATTTTAAATCTGGAAGAGGAGAGTTAAAATATTTTTTAATCCAATTGTATGATATTAGCATATAAATTTTTTATTTTTGAAAGTGGAATTTTAACTTGTTAAAAGGAAAGAGTTGAGACTCTTTTTTATGTAGGATTTGGTCACTTTTGAACTAATTAAAATTGGTTTACTAATCTTAAATCTCCATTTGAAAACATACGAACGTCAGTAATATCATATTTTAGCATTGCTAGTCTTTCAATGCCTATGCCAAAGGCAAATCCTTGCCATTTATTAGGATTAATTTTAGAATTAGAGAGCACTTTTGGATGCACTATTCCAGCTCCAAGAATTTCAATCCATCCACTTTGTTTGCAAGTTGGACAGCCTTTTCCTCCGCAACGAAAACACATCATATCAATCTCAATTCCTGGTTCAACAAATGGAAAATAACCTGGCCTAAATTGTGTTTTAATATTATTTCCAAAAAGTTTGTGTAAAAAATAATTTAATGTTCCTTTTAAGTTAGCTAAATTAATATTCTTGCCAACAACAAGTCCTTCTATTTGATGGAAAGAAGCATTATGAGTTGAGTCAGTGGCTTCATTGCGAAATACTTTTCCAACAGCGATTATTTTAAAAGGTGGCTTATGAGTTTCCATATACCTAGCTTGCATAGCTGATGTTTGAGTGCGTAGAAGAGTTTTTTTCTTGTTTTTAATCCAGAATGTATCTTGCATATCGCGCGCTGGATGATCTTTAGGCATATTAAGACTATCAAAATTATAATATTCTGTTTCTATTTCAGGACCTAACATAATTTCAAATCCCATAGATACAAATATGCCTGCAATTTTATTGATAATATGGGTAATTGGATGAGTGTGGCCTTTTTGAAAACTGTGATTCATAAATTTATTAATTAACAATACAATAATTTTATAATACAAAATATAACTTGTTAAGTCAATGTATAAATAGTGTTTTTTAAAAAATGTTTTATCATTTTAAGCATTAAAATATGCTTTAATGCAATGAACAATTTCTTTTTGGTGCGCGCACTAAATGTATTTTGAGCAAAATAATTTTTATTATAAAGAAGATTAGCTTTTTGCGCTAAACTTATCATTCTGAGTAAAGTGAGAGAGTCCGCTCATTTCCGCGCAGAACCAGCTCTTTAATGTTTGTGTTATTGTTTTAATTACTATGTTTGTATGAACTTAAGCGATTTTGTTGCTTATATTTATAGCTTAATGATAAATATTATG
>JALTFF010000058.1 GCA_027007465.1 bacterium
TTCTCTTAATAAATGATATAATAATTTTCTATTTGTCATTATACATTACCCTATTTTTACGTTATGGGCAAAATTTTAATTTTCACATTTTCAAACAGCACTTGTCTTCTTTTACTATTATTGCAATTATTTGGATTGTTATTTTTTATATTACTAATCTTTATAATTTTTCTTTAATACTAAATAGATCTAAATTTTATAAATCATCTATTAGCGCATTTATTGTATGCCTTATCTTAGCTATAAGTTTTTTTTATTTTATTCCATTGTCTGGAATAACTCCTAAAAAAAATCTCTTTATATTTATTGTAATTTTCTTTATTTTGTTTTATTTAGAACGTGAAATATTTGCTTTTTTTATAAGAAAAGCAGTGCCAAAAAATAAAATTACTATAATTGGATATGATGAACAAATAAAGCAATTAATTGAGGAAATCAAAGAAAAGCCTTATCTTGGTTATCAATTAGTATTAAACATAAACAATATTACAGATATAAATAAAATAAAAGAACTACAAAAAAAGATAGAACAAAATGAAATTTCCACAATAATAATCGCACAAAATGCAAACAACGATTATCTTCAAAAAAAATTACTTAATTATCTTAATTTAAAAATTGACTTTTATAAATCAACTGAATTTTACGAGCTTATAACTGGCAAAATTCCAGTTGAATCAATTAAACAAATTTGGTTTTTAGAAAATTTGAAAAAGAAAAGAGTATTTGATCTAATAAAAAGAGTTTATGATGTTGTGTTATCTTTGATAATTTTAATAATTACTTTTCCATTTTGGCCAATTATAGCTATTATTATTAAAATAGAAAGCCACGGACCTGTTTTTTTTAAACAAATTAGAGCTGGAAAAAATAATAAATTATTTTATATACTAAAATTCAGAACTATGAAAGTTGAAAATGAAAAATATCTAACTAATTTAGATTCAGATGGAGTAAAAAAGATATTTCAAGATAATAATAAAAGAGTTACTAAGTTTGGCTCTTTTTTAAGAAGGTTTTGTATTGATGAAATACCTCAAACAATTAATATTTTAAGAAATGAAATGAGTTTTATAGGGCCAAGACCAGAAAAGCCTGAGTTTATTAAAGAACTAGAAAAATCAATTCCGTTCTATAAACAAAGAATGCTCATTAAACCTGGAATTACTGGTTGGGATCAAGTTTCTGGTGAATATCATTCTCCTAGCAAAGAAGATACTTTAAAGAAATTACAATATGATTTATTTTATATAAAAAATAGAAGTTTATCTTTAGATCTCTATATATTATTTAAAACAGTTAGGACTATATTATATAGAAAAGAAAAATAATTATTGTTTAATCTCAATCTCTACCCTATCTTTAACACTAGGAATTCTATCTAACCAACTTGGCCATTGTTTGATTTCAACTGTCTTAATTTGAGGAAGTGAATTTAAAAATTCTTTGGTTTCTTTAATTTTTTTGCCTAAAATTTTATCTTTATCTATAATTTTTTTATTAATTTTATTTATTAAAATATTTGCTTGGGCAGTTACCTTTAAATTAACAGTTTTTTCTGATTGATTATACTTATTAAACTCAAACCTTACTCCTTTTGAAGAAAAATCAGTTAATTCTTCGCCGTTTTCTAAATTAGAGCTTAAATAATCCTTAGCTAATTCTAATAAATTGTTTTCATTAAATCCAACTCCTATTATATTAGCTGTAATTCCAATATCAAAATTCTCTTTTTGCTCTCCAGGTTTTACTTGTGTATCAAATTTCACACTATCCTTTCCTTGTTCATATCTATCAATAAAGTACATTTTAATTGGAAAATTTATTTCTTTTTCTAACTCTTGTTTAGTATTGCTTAATACTTCTTTTTTTAGTTCTTGCTTTGCCTGATTAATGTCTTTTTCTGTAATAATTGAAATTTTATTTCCAGTTATATCTATTTTTGATAATTTAGCATATATATCATTTTGTAATCCTTTCCATAATCCTGGAATAGTAAATTTTACATCTTTAGTATAATTATTTTTAAAATTTTTAACATTTTCTAAGCAAGAACAAACTCCATTTCTTAATTCGCCTTTACAGGCTGAAACACCTTCTAACTTTCCACCAGCTGGAATTCTCACTGTTTTTTCCAAACAAAATAATTCTCCTTTTGAATCTAATAATCTTGTTGTTTTTACTAATGGCTGGCTTCTTGAATAATTATTATAAAAGTCTACTTGAGCTTCTACTTTTTGATTAGTAGTTTTAAAACCAGTGGCTTTAAATCTTTTGGTTAATGTTTTTTTAACTCTAATTATTTTACCTGGAATATCATAATCATTATAATTTGTCTCAAAAATATTTGGATTTATAGTAACAATAAATTTTTGCAAAATGGTTTGTTTTTCTGGCTGGATTATAATTTTTACTTTTCCAAGTGAAAAAAATATGATTATAAATAACAAGAATAATGTTAAAATAACAAAACTTACAGCCATTTTTTTATAAATTTTAACTCTCTGAATATCTAAATTAGACATAAATTTTAACAAATTAGTTTAATTAAATTCTAACTTAGAAAAATAAATTAGATTTCAGAAATTTTAATGTTATTTTCTACTAACATTATTTAAATGATTGCTCAGCAACATATGCGGGGAATAACAGAAAAGCAGACTTGCTAAGAACAAAGCTTGGTTTCTTCGTATGTTATCTATTTCCACTAAAATATACTCCTATCATGCATGTATGCCGCCTTGCATGCCTGCTCCAACACCTATCTGCGTCGCAACCGCAACAGGCAAGCTATAGATATGGACAGCGCA
>JALTFF010000059.1 GCA_027007465.1 bacterium
ATATTGGACAACAATTACTCCTAAAACAATTAATGATAAAGTTTATTTAATTTTAGAAAACTTAGGAGAACCAATGCATTTTACTAGAATAACAGACGAGATAAATAAAGCTATGTTTGACAATAAAATAGCTAATAGCGCTACAGTACATAATGAATTATTAGCAGACGATAGATTTATTTTAGTTCGTAGGGGGGTTTATGGATTAAAGGAATGGTTCTAAAACCTTGTAAGTATTTTAGAATTAAAATTTATAAATTTATTTGCATTTTATGTCCTTTGCTACATTCTTTTGGATTTTTTTTATTGAAATAGGTTGGTTGCCTATTAGTTTAGCTGTTTTATGGGGAATATATAATCTTTGGCTTTTAAGAAGACAAGATCAATTCGCGTCTAAGCGAGAGTGGACTTTATTGGCTATTGATATACCTAGCGGTAATGAAAGGTCACCAGAAGCAGTTGAAAATATGTTTACTCAATTGTCTGGCGCTCATACTACTATAGGACTCTTAGATAAATATTGGTTTGGGAAAAGCCAAACAAAAATGAGCTTTGAAATTATTAGCATTGGAGGTTATATTCAATTTTTAGTTTATTGCGAAAAAAACTTTAGAGATTTAGTAGAATCAATTATTTATGCTCAATATCCAGAAGCAGAAATCACTGAAATAGAGGATTATACTAAAAATGCTCCTGATAAATTTCCTAATGATGAATGGGATATGTGGGCAACAGAACTTTTTTTAGATAAAAGTGATGTTTATCCAATTAAAACCTATAAAGATTTTTTAGATGCTTCAAAGCATGAATTTAAGGATCCAATGGCAGCTTTATTAGAGGCTATGGGCAATATTAAACAGGATGAACAAATTTGGCTTCAGTTTATTATAAGTTTTACAGGTAGAGAAATAGAGGAAAAGGGAGCTAAGGAAATTAGTAAAATAGTTGGCGAAGAAATTGTTTCAGAAAATAATATAATAGATAAATTAATTAAAGAGATTCTTGATGTTTTAGATAAAGTTGGTGAAGCTATTATTCATTTATGGAAAGAAGAAGAGCAAGAACAATCAACTACAGATTTTAAGATGCTTAATTTAAAACCAATTCAGAAAACGCAAGTTGAAGCTATTCAGAATAAAATATCAAAATTTGGACTTATGACTAAAATAAGGTTTACTTATATATCTAAAAAAGGAATGTTAAGTATGCCAAGAGGAGTGAGTAGTGTTATAGGGGCTATAAAACAATTTGCAAATACCTCTTTGAACAGTTTAAGACCAGAAACTGATATAATAGGTACTAAAGCTAGGTATTTTTTAACAAAATCGCGTTTAAATAAGAGAAAAAATAGATTATTAAGAGCAGCTCAAAATAGAGACAATTGGACTGGAAAACTTCCATTTGTCCTTAATCCAGAGGAATTAGCAACTCTTTGGCATCTCCCAATAGAGCTTGAAGTTAGAGCTCCTTTATTAGAAAGAATTCCAGCTAAGAAAACTGGAGCGCCTATAAATTTGCCTATAGAACAAATTTCTGAAGAAAATAAACTACCATCTCTTGATTTAGAAAATAAATCTAATAGTGAGAAGAGTAATAATCTTTCTAAACAAACTGATGTTTCACCACCAAATAATTTACCATTAGAACAATAAAAATATATGCAACAAGATGATATCACAATTTTTGCCCAGACAAATTTTCGTAATCAATTTAAGAAATTTGGAATTAAAAGAGACGATCGTAGGCGTCATATGTATTTAGTAGGTAAAACTGGAATGGGAAAATCAACAATGTTGGAGAATATGATAATTTCTGATATTAACGCTAATAAAGGGGTAGCTGTAATTGATCCACATGGTGATTTAGTAGAAAAAATTATTCAATATATTCCAAATAATAGAATAAATGATGTAATTTTTTTTAATCCGTCTGACATAGAGTATCCTATTGCATTTAATGTTGTTGAAAAAGTTCAGCCAGAATATCGTTATTTAATTGCTTCTGGATTATTAGGTGTATTTAAAAAATTATGGGCAGATTCTTGGGGGCCAAGATTAGAATATATTTTAAGAAATGCGTTATTAGCTATTTTAGATTTTCCAGATTCAACTCTTTTGGGCGTAACTAGAATGCTATCTGATAAATCATACCGTAAGAAAGTAATTGAAAAAGTTCAAGATCCAGTTGTTAAATCTTTTTGGAAAGTTGAATTTGCTGGATATGCTGACAAATTTGCAGCTGAAGCTATTGCTCCTATACAAAATAAAGTCGGGCAATTTCTTTCAAGCTCTTTAATAAGAAATATTGTTGGACAAGTAAAATCATCTATTGATTTAAGAGAAATAATGGATAAAGGTAAAATATTAGTGCTTAATTTATCAAAAGGAAGAATTGGTGAAGATAATTCAGCTTTGCTTGGAGCTATGATGATAACTAAAATTCAATTAGCTGCTATGAGTAGAGTTGATATCCCAGAAGAACAAAGAAGAGATTTTTATTTATATGTTGATGAATTTCAAAATTTTGCTACAGAATCTTTTGCTAATATTTTATCAGAAGCTAGAAAATACAGACTTAATCTAATTATGGCGCATCAATATATTGAGCAACTTGATGAAAAAGTTATGGCATCTGTTTTTGGAAATGTTGGGACAATTATTTCATTTAGAGTTGGCGCTATGGATGCTGAAGAATTAGCTAAAGAATTTATGCCTAATTTTAATGAAGAAGATTTAATTAATTTACCTAAATATAATATTTATTTAAAACTAATGATTGATGGCATTACTTCGCACGCTTTTTCAGCTGTTGGATTACCACCTCATAGAGAAGATGAAAAAACAGGAAATTTAGAAAAAATTATTAAAATTTCGCGTGAAAGATATACTAAAAAGAGAGAAATAGTTGAAGATAAAATTAATCGTTGGAGCCAAGCAATAGAAACTAAAGATAAGATAAAAGAGAATAAAAAAATAAAAACAAAAAAAATTTTATCTAATGAACAGACAAAAGATATAAAAGATGAAGATTATAATAAAATTAACAAGAAACAAGAAAATAAGAAAAATAATCTTGATATAGATAAAAGCCAAAATAATAATTTAAATAATCTAAAATATGAGGCTATTTGCGCTCGTTGTGGAGCAAAAACTATGGTTTCTTTTAAGCCAGATGGTATTAGACCAGTTTATTGCAAAAATTGCTTGAAAGAGGTTAAAAAGGAAAAGGAATTAGAAATAGAGGAACGTAAGAAACTAAAAGAGATTGAATTAAGAAAGATAGAACAATCAAAAAAGAAAGAAATAAAACTTGATGAAATTGATAAACAACCTATTTTAGATTTTAAAGAAAATAATTATAATAAAAAAACACAAAAGAATCTAAAGAAAGATGTTGTTCTTAATGAACATAATGTAAAAGAAATAAAACCAGGTGAAATTATTGATATTAAACATAGTAATTGATTTTTATAAAATGCAAGAAAATAAAACAAAGAAAATAAATATAGAGCTTGCTAAAAATGCAGGTTTTTGTTTTGGAGTAAAAAGAGCTTTAAAAATGGTAAAAGATAATTTACCAAGACTTAAAAGACCAATTAAGATGTATGGTTATTTAGTGCATAATGAATATGTTGTAAATGAACTAATAAAAGATGGCATAGAAATAGTTGACAATTTGAATAATATAGACAATGGAACTTTAATTATTACAGCGCATGGAATTTCTCCAAAAATTAAAAACAAGCTTAAAAAAAATAAAAATTTATATGTATTAGACACTACTTGTCCTATGGTTTTAAAAGTTCAAAATATTGCAAAGAATTTTGTTGATAACAATATTAATGTAATAATTTTTGGGGATCATAAACATCAGGAAGTTTTAGGCATTAAGGCTGCTGCTGATGATAAAGCTATAGTTTTTTCATCTCAGGAAGAATTTTCAAAAATCAAATTTGATAAGAATAAAATTTATGGTTTAATATCGCAGACAACTCAAGATTTTAAAAGTTTTCAAGGTATAAAAAAGTTAGCTCAGAAAATGAATAATATAAAGATAGTGGATACAGTTTGCAAGACAACACAAATTAAACAAAAAGAAATAATAGATATTGCTAAGAGAAATCAAGTTATTTTTATTATAGGCTCTCAAATGAGCGCTAATACAAAGCGACTTTATCAAATTAGTTCTAAAATCAATCATCAAACATATTTTATAAAGAATGTAGATGATTTAGATATAAAATTGTTTGAAAAAGCTGAAAAAATAGGAATTGGCGCTGGCGCTTCAACTCCTGATTGGATAATAAATAGAGTAGTTAAAAAAATTTATGAATTATCTGAAAATAGGCAAGGCAGATGATTTACAATCTAAAAAAGATAGATTCTTATACCGTTTTTTAGAGGTGATGCCAGGTTTTTTTACCTGGTTAACTTTTTTAGCATTGATAATATTGTCATATTTAAAGCCGGTTATAGCAGCTATTTTTATAATCATTTTTGATATTTATTGGTTGTTATTAGTGGCTTACTTAGGTATTTATCTAATAGTAGCTTATAAAAGACTAAAATTAAACTTAAAAATTGACTGGCAGAAAAAGTGCAAAGCCATTAAAGATTGGGATAAAGTTTATCATTTAATAATTTTACCAACTTATAATGAAGGCTTAGAAATTGTGCAACAAAGCATTCAGGGTTTAGTTGATAATAAATATCCATTAGATAAAATGATAGTTGTTTTAGCTATAGAACAGAGAGCAGGGGAAAGGGCTAGAAAAATAGCCAAGATTATTGAAGAAAAATTTGCTAATAAATTTTATCGTTTTTTAATTACAATTCATCCAGAAAATATACAAGGAGAATTAAAAGGTAAGGGAGCAAATCAAGCTTGGGCAGCTAGAATAGCTAAGAAAAATATTATTGATAAGGAGCGAATTGATTATGACAAAATTTTAGTAACTGTTTTTGACATTGATACAGTGGCTTATCCTGAATATTTTTATCGTCTTACTTATGCTTTCTTAACAGTAAAAAATCCTTATCAAGCTAGTTATCAGCCAATTCCTGTTTACTACAACAATTTATGGCAAGCTCCATTTTTTTCTCGTATTATTGCTATGAGCAATACTTTTTGGCAGATGATGCAGCAGATAAGAAGAGAAAAATTAGCTACTTATTCTTCTCATTCAATGACATGGAAAACTTTAGTAAATATTGATTTTTGGTCAACTAATATGGTAAGCGAAGACTCGAGAATTTTTTGGCATTGTTTTTGTTATTATAATGGTCATTATAGAGTAGAACCATTACATTTTCCAGTATCAATGGATGTTTGTATGGGAAAGACAAACTGGCAGACAATAAAGAATCTATATAAGCAGCAAAGACGTTGGGGTTGGGGCGTTGAGAATCTTCCTTATATGATTTTTAATTTTATAAAAAGATGGGACAAGATAGATTTTAAAACAAAATGGTCAAAAATTTTTGTTCAATTTTATGGTTTTCACTCTTGGGCTACTAATGCTTTAATTATTGCTGTTATTGGTTGGATGCCATTATTATTAGGTGGAGATAAATTTAATTCTACTATTCTTTCTTCTAATTTGCCTTATATTACAAGAACACTAATGACACTTGCTATGATTGGATTGATTATTTCTGCTATTATTTCAACCTTGCTTTTGCCTAGAAAGCCTAAAAATTATAAAAATTGGGAATATTTTAAAATGATTATTCAATGGACTATTCTTCCTATAACAATTATTTTTTTTGGTTCTTTTCCAGCTATAGATGCTCAGACAAGATTGATGATTGGAAAATATTTAGGATTTTGGGTAACACCAAAGGTTAGAAAAACACATAACAATAATACATAATATAAAGAATTTGTTTTATACAAAAAAAGAGATAAGCTTTGTTTTCTTAAACAAGTTTAGTAGAGAAAATTAGCTTAATTTTTTTCAAAAGCTAAACTTGTTTAGTGTGGATTTTATAAATGTTTTATTGTATTATATAAATATGAAAAGGCAATTATTTATTAAGAAAATATTTTATTCTCCCTTGTTTTCAATTTTAGGAATAATTTTAATTGCATTACTTGTTAATTCAATGATAAAAACTGTTAAAAATTTTCATCAAATTGATAATAAAATAGAAAGCTTAGAACAAAAAGCAAATCATTTAGAGCAGAAAAATTTAGAAGTTGTTAATTTAATAAAATATTTTAAAAACAAGGAATTTATAGAAGAGCAAGCTCGTTTAAAACTGAACCTTCAAAAAAAAGGGGAAAAAGTCGTTGTCGTTACTGATAATTCATTAGATGATAAAAATAAAATTGAAGATAAAAAAAATTCAGAAACTATTTGGCAAGTTAATGACAATAAAACAAAAGAGAAACCAAACCCATATAAGTGGTGGGAATATTTTTTTATAGACAACTAATTTAAGAGCCCAAGATTGGATTTGAACCAATAACCTGACGCTTACGAAGCGTCTGCTCTACCATTAAGCTACTTGGGCTTTATTTAACATTAGAGCGGGATACCAGAATTGAACTGGCGCCTTTTCCTTGGGAAGGAAAAATACTACCACTATACTAATCCCGCTTATTCCACATAACAGTAATATGGAACATTATACAACAGAAATGAGCCAAGTTTCTATTCAATGAGCTAAATCGCTATATATAATAATAGTCTTTTGCTTTAAAAGTCTGTTTAAGGCATTCCTCCTACTTTCTAATCTGTATTTACATTTGATTGAATAGAAAAATGTGCTATACTATTTTTGTATATTATATTATCTTAAATATGACAATAAAGCAAGTAAAGTATTTTCTTTTATCAAATAAAAATAGCTTAGTATTATTTTTAGGTAGTTTATTATCAATTATTATTTTATTGGTTTATTTTTATGTCTTTGCTATAGTAAGCGCTGATAGTCTAAATAATGGATTAGTAATTTTTTTAGATAAAAATACAGTTAAAAAGGGCTATACACTATCTGTTGATAATAAAAAATTTAGATTAGCTTTAACACCTAATATTATGCTATCTTCAACAGGCGCTGTGATAAAAGTTATTGATAAATTTGATGTTCCTAATCCAAAACCATGGAAAAGAGTGGGAAAAGTTTATGAGTTTGATATTCAGAATAAGAAATTTTATAATAATAAAAAGCCATTGATAATTCAATTTAATCAAGAAAAATCTGTGTTAAAAAGAGATTATATAAAAAAAGTTTATTATTGGGATAAAATTAAATATAAATGGCAACCTTTGCCAACAAAGCTACATTATTCTAAGAAAAAGTCAATGATATTTATTAATGCAAGAAGTTTTATTCATTTACCTTATGCAAGATTAGCTCTTTTTGAAAATACAAATAAATTAGGTTATGGTAATATAAGTTGGTATGACCAATCTAAATATAAGAAATTTAACCATAAAAATGGCAATTTTACAGCTTCAACAGAATATCCAATTGGTTCAAAACTTAAAGTAACTAATATAGATAATAATAAATCAATTTTAGTTAAAATCAATGATTTTGGGCCTAATAAAAATATATATCCAAATAGAATTCTTGATTTAGATAAATCTGCTTTTAATAAGTTATCTAAAACTTGGAAAGGGACATTTTTAGGATATATAGAGCCA
Source organism: bacterium (assembly GCA_027007465.1). Taxonomy (GTDB): domain Bacteria; phylum Patescibacteriota; class Patescibacteriia; order Patescibacteriales; family JALTFF01; genus JALTFF01. The sequence goes on from JALTFF010000059.1 coordinate 7,655, forward strand.
GTTTATATTGCTCATTCAAAAGGGAGCGTGTTAGGCATTGAAGAAAAAAATCCAACTTATTATACAATAACTAGTCAAATTGACAAGCAAAATAATCAAAATTTTAGTCAGTGCAAGAAATTTTTGCAGGATAATCCATTATATTCTAAAGCAGCTATAATTATAAACGTTAAAACAGGAAAAATTTTGTGTGGTAAGAATACTAATGAAGCTTTGCCAATTGCAAGTTTGACAAAGTTAGTCGCAGTTGACGTTTTTTTAGATAGTCAAAATTTAAATACAGGTATAGATTGGAAAAAGGATAATAATTGGAATAAAGTTGTGGCTTATAATAGTGATAAAGATGATAGTGTATTAAAATATGGCAGTAAAGCAGAAATATCTTATTTATATTTAAAAAATGGAGATTTACTAACTATTAAAGATTTGGTTTTTTCAAGTTTGATTGGTTCTACAAATAATAGTATAATGAGTTTAGTGCGGATTAGTAAAATGTCTAATAAAAAATTTGTTATGGCAATGAATAGGAAAGTAAGAGGATGGGGATTGTCTAAAACAGAATTTGTTGATCCAACTGGATTAAATCCACACAACATAAGTAGTGCTAATGAATATGCTATTATTGCAAAAAATGTTTTAAAAAAATTTGTAATTTTAGAAGCTACGACTAGAAAAAAGTATGTTTTTGTAACTAAAAATACTCATAAAAAACATATTATAAGAAATACTAACAGATTATTAAACTCAGATCTCTATATAACAGGAGGGAAAACAGGATTTTTAAATGAAGCAGGCTATTGTTTAATGACAAAAGCCAAAAATAAGCAAAATAAAGAAGTTATAGCAGTTGTATTAGGAACTCCAGAATGGGTTGATGGAAAATTTGGTAAAAATATTGCTGCCAAAGAAGTGGAGCAATTAATTAAATTTGGTTTTACATCTTTATGATAAAATTTTATAATGTTTCAAAATTTTATAAACCAGATATTGTAGCTGTGAATAGGATTAATTTGCATCTTAGGCCAAAGGAATTTGTATCTATTGTTGGAAAATCAGGAACAGGAAAAACAACTCTAATAAAAATGTTAATGGTAGAAGAAAGTCCATCACGAGGCAAAATTGTTATTGGAGATTGGGATATTACTAATATTAAAAATTCTGAGGTTCCAATTCTAAGAAGGCAGATAGGGGTTATTTTTCAAGATTTTAAATTATTACCAAAAAAAACAGTTTTTGAAAATGTAAGTTTTGCTTTAGAAGTATGTGGCCAGAAAAGAAGCAAGGTATCATCTATTATACCACAACTTTTAAAAATAGTAGGATTAGAGGAAAAAAAAGATCGTTATCCTCAGCAACTTTCTGCTGGAGAACAACAAAGAGCTGCTATAGCGCGCGCTTTAGCGCATCAACCAAAAATACTTTTAGCAGATGAACCAACAGGCAATCTTGATTCAATAAATGCTAGGGAAATTATTGATCTTTTAGTTGAAATAAATAAATTTGGCACAACTGTTCTTTTGGTTAC
>JALTFF010000060.1 GCA_027007465.1 bacterium
CTTTTATTCTTGCTTGTTTATTTTTTTCAAATTTAATATATGGAGTTCCACATACATGACAAACTGGAATTTTTTCTTGCATTATTTTAATTATATCTTGATTAATATTTTTTATATCTATATCATAATCTTTTTTTAATGGCTTTAATTCAGCTTCAATTTTTTGATATTTTTCTTTCCAAATTATTAAATTTTCTCTTTCTTTATCTAATTTATCTAATTCTATTTTTAATGATTGTAATCTTGCAACTTTATTTTTTAAATTTTTTATATCAACATTTTCTTTTTCTTGAATTTCCTGTTTTATTCTTTCTTTTTTAATTTCATTATTTTTTATTTTATTAATAATATCATTTAAAATAGTTTCTTTTCCTTCTATAAATGATATTTTTTTAATAATATCTTTCTGTTTTCTTGTTAATAAAGCAATAGCAGCATTTACTTCATTGAGCAATCTATTATTTTTATCTATTTCTTTTTGATAATATTCTATATCAATAATTTTAGTTTTATTTTGTTCTATTTGATTTTCTTTTTCAGTTTTTAATGTAGTTAATGATTCTAACTCTAATCTTCTCTCAGTAAAAATATTTTTAGCTTTTTTAAGATAGCTATCATAATCATTTAAATTAATAATTTCTAATAATATATCTTTTTTTCTAGAAGCACTTTCTTTTACAAAAGTATTTTCGTTTCCTTGAAGACAAACAATAGAATTAATAAATAAAAAATAAGAAGCTTTTAATATTTTTCTTTCTATATATTCTTGCAATAATCTTAATCCTACTGTTTCTACTGGTTTAAACTTTTTATTATCATTAGATATTTGAACATCTAATGAATGTTTATTAGTATTAGTAATACTTCTTATTATTTTATAAAATATTTTTTTTTCTTCATCTTTTAATAAAACAGATACTTCTGCTTTTTTAGTATGATGTCTAACAAGAAAACGAGCATCAGCTCTACTTTTCCCATATAAACACCATACAAATCCATCAATTAAACTACTTTTACCAGCACCACTATCTCCGCTGATTAAAAGTTTTTGATTATTTTTAAATTGTATTTCTGTTTCTTGATGAGAAAGAAAATTTTTAAGTTTTAATTTTTTTAATATTATCATTTTTTTTACGGTATTTTTTTAATTGTTTTTCTTGTTTTGCTTTAACTCTTGCTTCCCAATAAGCAGTTTGGAAAATTGGTGTTTTCTCTTTTATTTCTTTTAATGTTCTCATTTTTCTAGCTAACTTTACTTTTTGTTTATGGTTCATATTTTTTTATTATTTATTAATTCGTCTTAAATATTCTGCTATTAAAGCAGAATCAGTTAAATTATTATCATCTATTCTACTTTTTTTAGTTCTTTTAAAATTAAAACCAGGAAATAATTGTTTAGCAGCTTGAATAGAGGCTATTTTAGTAGTTTTTTTATCATATTGAATACCAAGATTACTAAATATTTCTTTCTGCCATTTTCTTGGCTCTATTTCTTGATAAGGTATTTTATAAACAGTAAATAAAGTTTTAAACAACATTGTAGAACCGCCAAGAGAAAAACCAGTTTGTGCTGATTGTTTAGGTATTGCTCTTAATCTTTCCATAATAGCTCCACTAATATTATAATCAGAAATCCAGAATTTAAACATTTCATTAATAGTATTAATATCATATTGATGGCGTATTTTTTTGCCAACCATAACAGAAATAGTAGGAATTGGTTCGCACAAGATTAAATTTCCATCTTTTTTAATAATAGATATAGCTCCTTGTAAGCCTAAATCTACTCCTATGTAATATTTCATTTTTTTATTAAAGTTAATATATCTTGTTGTTGTATAATTATAATTTTTTTTGCATTATCATTTTTATCCCATTCAACAAAAACAAATTTTGTTGGAATAATTTTTCTATATGTATTATTATCAATTAAGAAACCAAGATAACTAACTTTTCTATTAAAATTTTTAAAAATAATATCTTCTAATTTTCTGCTTGTAATTTTAATCATTTCTTAATTTTAGAATAAAATATTTTAAATCTGGTGATAATAAATTTAAATTTAAATTAGCAGTTGTTTCTAAAATTGTATATCTAATTGCTTCTTTTTCTTGTTTTGTTTTAGCTCTTTCATATTCTAATTTATATTTTATAATTTCTTGTCTTTTGCCTTCTACATAACTTTGAGTATTCTCAAATACTTGTCTTCTTACATTTTCATATTTAGGTTCAAAAAATTTATAATTAAATAAACCTAAATATTCTAAACCAAATAATCCTGCTAAAATTAATATTGTAATCGTTAAAAAAGTAATTATTTTTTCCATATTATTTTTGTATTAATTTATTATTTAAAGGAAATGGAGATACTAATATTTCTTGTTCAACATAAACTGGGTGTGGTTTTCCATTTTTATCTAATAACATTACCCAAGTAGCAGATAAACCAGTTGGCATATATAGACCGTTAGGATCTGCTTGCGGTAATAATGAACTATCACAATAGCTATCACATCTTGCTTTCATAGGATTAGTATATTGGACAGAATAAGGTAATCCAAATCCAATGGCTTTACCTATGAATACTAATTTACCTGACATTTGGTTAAAAAGATAAACATAAGTAATTAAATCTTCTCTGTCTCTCAATTCAAATATCTGTTTAGCTAATTTTTTTTCTTGAAAATTTTTTATTGCTGGCATTCCTACTTCTCTATTAATTTCTTTCATTTGTTTTTCTGTTTGATTAGCTATTTCTTCATCAGAGCTAGAGTT